>NZ_LMFL01000001.1:0-242688 GCF_001426805.1 Brevundimonas sp. Root1423 | reverse complement strand
ATGGCCGCCCAGGCGATGAAGGCCAGGATGAAGGTCAGCAGCGGCGCCAGCAGGAAGACCACCTTGTCGGCGCCCGCCGGCACGATGATTTCCTTGAGCACGAATTTGAAGAAGTCCGCGAACGACTGCAGCAGGCCGAACGGGCCCACGACGTTCGGGCCTTTGCGCATCTGCACGCCGGCCCAGATCTTCCGGTCCGCCAGCAGCAGGAAGGCCAGCGAGATCAGGATGCCGACGGTGACGAGCAGAATCCCGCCGATGGTGGCGAGGGTCCAGCCGAGCGGGGTGGTCCAGAAATCCATCGGGCCTTACTCCGCCGCCATGGCGACCGGAGCAATCCGCAGGGCGGACAGCTCGGCCATGGTCACGCTGGCGCGCGTGATCGGGTTGTTCAGATAGGGGTCGCGCACTGACGAGGTGAAGGCCACGTCGCCGAGATCGCCCTTCTTGCCCAGCGAACCGGTGTCGAACGACGCGGCGGCCGGCAGATAGTCGATGCGGCCGAAGGTCGGATGATCCGCCATCAGCTTCGAGCGCAGGGCGTCCAGCGTATCGTACGGCAGGGTCTGGCCGACCCGGGCCGAAAGGGCGCGCAGGATGGCCCAGTCCTCTTTCGCCTGGCCTTTGGGGAAGACGACGCGGTCGGCCATCTGCACCCGGCCCTCGGTGTTCACATACAGGCCCGACTTCTCGGTATAGGCCGCGCCCGGCAGGATCACGTCGGCGCCGTGCGCCCCGCGGTCGCCATGGCTTCCCAAGTAGACGCGGAAGGCGTCCGAACCCGTCGGATCGACCTCGTCGGCGCCCAGCAGGAACAGCACGTCCAGCGCGGCCGGCTTGAGCATTTCGGCGGCCGTCTTGCCGCCGGTCGCGGGAACAAAGCCCATGTCCAGACCGGCGACGCGCGAGGCGGCGCTGTGCAGGACGTTGAAGCCGTTCCAGCCCTCAACGACCGCGCCGATCTTCTTCGCCAGTGCGCCGACGGCGTTCAGCACGGCGGGGCCGCTGGCGCCGGCCAGAGCACTGCCGCCGACGATGATCGCCGGACGCTCGGCCCTGGTCAGGGCGTCGATCGCCGCCTTGGGCAGTTTGGACAGCGTCTTCGAACCCGCGCCGAGATAGCTGTATTCATAGGTCAAATCGGCCTTTTCGCCGATCACGCCGATCTCGGCCTTGCCCGCCAGCCAGGTCTTGCGCAGGCGGGCGTTCAGCAGCGGGGCCTCGGTGCGCGGATTGGCGCCGATCACCAGAACGGCGTCGGCGTTCTCGACCCCGGCCAGACCCGAGTTGAACAGCCAGCTCTCGCGCGGACCGTAGCCCAGCGCCGACCCGTCCTGACGGCAGTCGGTATTGGCCGATCCCAGCGCGCGGAACAGGTCCAGCGCCGCCTTCATCGATTCCGCGTCCTGCAGGTCGCCGGCGATGACGCCGATCCGGTCGGCCGCAGCCGCCTTCAGCTTCTCGGCCACAACGTTCAGCGCCTCGTCCCACGAGGCGGGGCGCAGCCTGCCGTTCTCGCGCACATAGGGCTGGTCCAGCCGCTGACGCTGCAGGCCGTCGACGGCGTAGCGGCTGACGTCCGACAGCCACTCCTCGTTGATGCCCTCGTTGACGCGCGGCAGGATACGCATCACCTCCGCGCCCTTGGCACGGCCGGTGGGTCAGGGCGCCGACGGGACACAGGTCGTTGACGTTGCCCGACAGCTCGCTGTCGATGTTCTTCTCGAGATAGGTGGTGATCTCGGCGTCCTCGCCGCGCGAGATCATGCCGATGTCCGGCACGCCCGCCACCTCGGTGATGAAGCGGACGCAACGCGTGCACTGGATGCACCGCGTCATGAACGTCTTCACGGTCGGGCCCATGTTCTTTTCTTCGACCGCGCGCTTGTTCTCGGCATAGCGCGAGCCGTCGCGGCCATAGCCGACCGACTGGTCCTGCAGGTCGCATTCGCCGCCCTGGTCGCAGATCGGGCAGTCCAGCGGGTGGTTGATGAGCAGGAACTCCATCACCCCTTCGCGCGCCTTCTTGACCATCGGGGTGTCGGTGAAGATCTCCTGCCCCTCGGCGGCCGGCAGGGCGCACGACGCCTGCGGCTTCGGCGGTCCGGGCTTCACCTCGACCAGGCACATGCGGCAGTTGCCGGCGATCGACAGTCGCTCGTGATAGCAGAAGCGCGGAATCTCATGGCCCGCCTGTTCGGCGACCTGCAGCACGGTCATCCCGGGCTGGAATTCGGTTTCTACGCCGTTGACCTTGGCGACGGGCATCAGCGGGCCTCTTGCTCAGCAGCCACGGAATACTCTTCCGCAGTCGTGCTCCCATCCGGGAGCGTCGTGTTGATGGTGATGGCGTCGCCGTCAAGGACGAAGCGCGTCACGGGATCGCCGGACTGGTTCATCCAGCGGTCCTGTTCGGGGTTGGTCGCGCCGACCTGCTTCCAGGTGATGATGTCGCCGTCGACCCGGCACTGGGCCCGGCGGCGTCCGCCGTCGACCGGCGCCCGCCACGAAGCGTTGACGATCTGGCCTTCCAGCCCGTCGATCTCGATGGCCGACAGGTTCTGGCCGTGGATCGCCGCCAGTCCGGCCTTGCAGACCCCGCGGAGGTCGGCGGCGTTCAGAACCACCGGCACGCTGGCCTCGGCGTCGGACGCCGGGTTCACGGCCGAGACCTTCTCCGCCGGCGTCGGCGCAGGCGCGTCAGCCCGCTCACCGCAAGCGGCGAGGGCGAAGACGGTCCCGAACATGACGGCCAGTGCGCGCATGCCTACTCCGCCGCGATCGCGTGGCCGGCGAAGTTCGCGCGGCGGCTGCGGTAGGAGGAGATGCGCTCCTCGATCTCGTGACGGAAGTGCCGGATCAGGCCCTGCACCGGCCAGGCCGCGGCGTCGCCGAGGGCGCAGATGGTGTGGCCCTCGATCTGGGTCGAGACCTCCAGCAGCATGTCGATCTCGGACGGGTCGGCCTCGCCGACGGCCATCCGCTCCAGCACGCGCCACATCCAGCCCGTGCCCTCGCGGCAGGGCGTGCACTGGCCGCAGCTCTCATGCTTGTAGAAATAGCTGATGCGGGCGATGGCGCGCACCAGATCGGTCGACTGGTCCATGACGATCACAGCCGCCGTGCCGAGGCCCGAGCGCATGTCGCGCAGGCTGTCGAAGTCCATCAGCGCCGTCTCGGACATCTCGCGCGTGATCCAGCAGCTGCTTCAGCGGGATCGACATCGCCTCTTCGACATTGCACGGCCGGTTCACGTGGCCGCTGATGGTCATCAGCTTGGTGCCGGTGTTGTTCGGACGGCCGAAGCCGGCGAACCACTCGGCCCCGCGGCGCAGGATGGTGCCCACGACCGCGATCGACTCGACGTTGTTCACTGTGGTCGGGCAGCCGTACAGGCCCGCGCCGGCCGGGAACGGCGGCTTCAGGCGCGGCTGGCCCTTCTTGCCTTCCAGCGACTCCAGCAGGGCCGTCTCTTCACCGCAGATGTACGCCCCGGCGCCGTGGTGGATGTAGACGTCGAAGTCCCAGCCATGGACGTTGTTCTTGCCGATCAGCTTCGCCTCATAGGCCTGCTTGACCGCCGTCTCCATGCGCTCGCGTTCCAGCACATATTCGCCGCGCAGATAGATGTAACAGGCGTGCGCCTGCATCGCGAAGCTGGCGATCAGGCAGCCTTCGATCANGTGATGCTGTTGTAGATGCGCAGCGGAGCCTCGCCGTCCTCCATGCGCTCGCGTTCCAGCACATATTCGCCGCGCAGATAGATGTAACAGGCGTGCGCCTGCATCGCGAAGCTGGCGATCAGGCAGCCTTCGATCAGCAACTGCGGATCGTGGCGCATGATCTCCCGGTCCTTGGCGGTCCCGGGTTCGGATTCRTCGGCGTTGACGACCAGATAGTGCGGCCGGTCCTTCACCTCCTTGGGCATGAAGGACCACTTCAGCCCGGTCGAGAAGCCGGCGCCGCCGCGTCCGCGCAGGCCCGAGTTCTTGACGTTGGTGATGATCCAGTCCCGACCGAGGTCGAGCATGTCCTTGGTCGCGTTCCACGCGCCGCGCTGCTTCGCCCCCTCCAGNCAGGCCCGAGTTCTTGACGTTGGTGATGATCCAGTCCCGACCGAGGTCGAGCATGTCCTTGGTCGCGTTCCACGCGCCGCGCTGCTTCGCCCCCTCCAGACCCCAGTCCTGGAGTCCGTACAGGTTGGTGAAGATGCGATCCTTGTCTTCGAGGATTCCGACCATGGTCAGTTCAGGTCTCCGCGCCGGTCATCGGCCTGGCTCAGTTTCTTGCGTCCGAGGATGAAAAGGGCGGCTCCGGCCAACACCATCACGCCTCCGACGATCGTCACCACATCCATGCCCTCGCCGAGCACGCCGGCCCAGCTCGCAATGGCCAGGGCGGCGCCGGCGATCATGTCGAACACGCCCATCTGCACAAACATGCGGCCCACGGCCGATGGATCGTTCTTCGCGGCCATCACCCCTCCTCCCGCATACGCTGGCGGTGATAGCGGGTGCGCATGAAGATGGCGCCGAGCATCAGCGCCCAGCCGAACGCCAGGGCGCCGTAGCCGGCCCACAGCACCATCTGGCCCGCTCCGCCCGCATAGGACGAGCCCCAGACGGCGATGGCGCCGAGAATGACTAGGGCGAACCCGGCCAGCCGCTGGCTGCGCCCGACAGCGCGCAATTCGGCGCGGTATTCGGCGACCTTGGCGTCGTCGTTCAGATCGGGGCGGCTCATGCGACCACCGGATCGCTGTTGGGCAGCTTCTTGATCTTCTTCGCCGCCGAGCCGTCATACAGCTTCGGGTCGGTCAGGGTCAGGGCGCCGCCTTCCGGCTCCGAACTGGCGCGGCCGACGCGCGAGCCGGGCTTGGGCTTCTTGCCGGCGGCGAAGTCGTCGATGACCTGCGCCATCGTCTCGGCCGTCAGGTCTTCGAAATAGTAGTCGTTGATCTGGGCCATCGGCGCGTTTGCGCAGGCGCCCAGGCATTCGACTTCCTGCCACGTGAAGCGGCCGTCGGCGCTCAGCGTGTCCTTGGGCCCGATCTTCTTCTTGCAGACGTCCATCAACTCGCCCGAGCCGCGCAGCATGCAGGGCGTGGTGCCGCAGACCTGGATCAGGGCGGCCGTGCCGACCGGCTCGAGCATGAACATGGTGTAGAAGGTCGCGACCTCCAGCACCCGGATGAACGGCATGCCCAGCAGTTCGCCGATGGCGCGGATGGCGGGCTCGGGGACCCAGCCTTCCTGCTTCTGGACCAGCCACAGGATCGGGATTACCGCCGACTGACGGCGGTTCTCTGGATATTTGGCGATCCACCAGTCGGCCTTGGCCTTCGTCGCCTTGGAGAAGGCGAATGAGGCAGGCTGTTCCTTGGCGAGACGACGAACGCTCATCAGACTTCCATTTCAGAGGCGACGACGCCTTCGCCCATCATTTTCTTGCGGATAGTCAGCACCTTGTGCTGGCCCTGGCGGCTGAGCAGGAAGTTGTGCTTCCACGTCTCCCCGCCGCTATCGGTCACCGTATAGCCGACCACCGACCAGCCTTGCCGGACAGCGTCGCTGAGAGGTTTCTCGCTCATCGCGCCCTCCCCAGCCAGCGGCCCAGACGCTCGCTCCACACGGCGCGGTCGGCGTTTCTCAGATCGCGCGACAGCCAGGCCATCGGCGGCAGGAACCGCACGGCCATCTGCCCCGCGAAGATCGCGCCGCTCATCCACACCACCGAGCGCAGATTGGCCTCCCAGAAGCCCCTGCCCTCTTCCAGATAACCCAACCGGTATGCGCCGCGCACCAGCGTCACCCCCGCCAGACCGGGCGCCGCCACGACGGCGCTGGCCAAGGCGAACTTCAGCCCGCCCATGATCGCGCGTCGTTTCGGCGAGAACACGATCTGCACGCCGACGGCGAACGTCAGCAGCGCGGCGAACCAGATCGCCTGCGTCGTGGTGAACACCGGATCGGCGGCGAACGCACTCACCGGTCGACTTCCCCGAACACGATGTCCAGCGAGCCGAGGATAGCCGACACGTCAGCCAGCATGTGGCCGCGGTTCATCCAGTCCATGGCCTGCAGCGAGCGGAAGCCCGGGGCCGAGATCTTGACCCGGTACGGCTTGTTGGTGCCGTCCGAGACCAGATAGATGCCAAACTCGCCCTTCGGCGCCTCGACCGAGGCGTAGACCTCGCCCTCGGGCGTGCGGAAGCCTTCGGTGTAGAGTTTGAAGTGGTGGATCAGCGCTTCCATCGAGCGCTTCATCTCACCGCGCTTGGGCGGGACGACCTTGTTGTCCTCGGTCATCACCGGCTCGCCGGGGCAGTTGCGCAGCGATGCGGCACAGGTAACGGTCCCAGCAGTCGCCGTTCTTGCCCACGGCGATGTCGAACTCGAGATCGGCGTAGCATTCGTACGGCTGCGACTTGCGCAGGTCCCACGGAATTTCCGAGCCGCGCAGCATCACGCCCGTGAAGCCCCAGTCCAGCGCCTGCTGTTTCGACACCACGCCGATGTCGACGTTGCGCTGTTTGAAGATGCGGTTCTCGGTGACSAGGGACTCGATGTCCTTCAGCGCCGCCGGGAATTCGGCGCACCAGCGGCCGATGTCGTCGATCAGGGCGTTGGGCAGGTCCTGATGGACGCCGCCGGGCCGGAAATAGTTGGCGTGCAGACGGGCGCCCGAAGCGCGCTCGTAGAACACCATCAGCTTCTCGCGTTCCTCGAAGCCCCACAGCGGCGGCGTCAGGGCGCCTCAGCAGGTGGCTCAGGATGCGGCCGATCTCGGAATACAGCACCCGGATCAGCTGGGCCCGGTAGGGCACCTCGACGCCTAGCAGCTTTTCGATCGCCAGACAGAAGGCGTGCTCCTGGTTCATCGGCGCGACATAGTCGAGGCGATCCAGATACGGCACGTTCTGCAGATAGGTCCGCGCCTCCATCAGCTTCTCGGTGCCGCGGTGCAGCAGGCCGATGTGCGGATCGACGCGCGTCACCAGCTCGCCGTCCAGCTCCAGCACCAGACGCAGCACGCCGTGGGCGGCCGGGTGCTGGGGCCCGAAATTGATCGTGAATTTGCGGTCGTCCAGGGCGCGGGCGTGGTCGGTCAGGCCGTCGTCGAAGACGTCGGTGGCGCCGATCGGCAGCGGGGTGTTGTGTCCGTCAGCCATCAGGCCTTGCTCCCCGCCAGCCCTTGCGCCTTCTCGTCGCCCGGCAGGATGTCGAGCGGATACTCCGCGCCCTCCCACGGGGACAGGAAGTCGAAATTGCGGAATTCCTGGGTCAGTTTGACGGGTTCATAGATCACCCGCTTCTGCTCCTCGTCGTACCGGACCTCGACATAGCCGGTCATCGGGAAGTCCTTGCGCAGCGGATGTCCCTGGAAGCCGTAGTCGGTCAGCAGCCGGCGCAGGTCCGGATGACCCTCGAACAGCATGCCGTACATGTCGAACGCCTCGCGCTCGAACCAGTCGGCGCAGGGGAAGACGCCCACGGCGCTGGGCACCGGCTGGACCTCGTCCGTCGTCAGCTTGACCCGCACCCGCGCATTCCGCGTCATCGACAGCAGGTGATAGACCACCTCGAACCGCTCCTTGCGGTCCGGGAAGTCCACGCCGCACAGATCCAGCAGCTGATGGAAGCCGAACCGGTCCTTTAGCGTCGTCAGCACCTCGATGATGCTGGCGCGGTCCGTGATCAGCGTCAGTTCGCCGAACGCCACCTGCGCCTCGACGCCCAGCGCCCCGACCATCTCCGCGCCCAGCGGCGTGAGGGCGGTCTCCATCTCTTCCATACGGGCGAGCGCGTTCATCGGTCGATCGTCCCCGTCCGCCGGATCTTCTTCTGCAGCTGCAGCAGCCCGTACAGCAGCGCCTCCGCCGTCGGCGGGCACCCGCCACGAACGACACTGTAACTATAGTGATAATACCCGCCACCGTTGGCGCACGAACCCATCGAAAGCACGTAACGCGGGTCCGGCATCTGGTCGTATACTTTACGAAGTGCGGGAGCCATCTTGTTCGTCAGGGTGCCGGCCACGATCATCAGGTCGGACTGGCGCGGGCTGGCGCGCGGAGCCATGCCGAAACGCTCCATGTCGAAGCGAGGCATCGAGGCCTGCATCATTTCCACGGCGCAGCAGGCCAGACCGAACGTCATCCACATCAGCGAACCCGTCCGGGCCCAGTTGATGACGTCGTCCAGAGAGGTGGTGATGAAGCCGCGCTCGCCCAGTTCGGCGTTCACCGCCTCGAAGAATTTGTCGTGGATGGCCGGATCATAGCCCTCCACCGACGAACGGGCGCCGGTGTTGAACATGGTCGTGCTCATCGGCCCCGGCAGGCGCGAGGACGCGCCGGGAGCCACAGGCGAGCTGCCCTGGTTGCCCACGCCGATCAGCGGGACGTTGTTCGTGGTCGTCACTCCCATTCGAGCGCGCCCTTCTTCCATTCGTAGATGAAGCCGACGGTCAGCACGCCCAGGAAGATCATCATCGACCAGAAGGCGAACACCATGCCCGCGCGCGACAGGTCGAACATCGACACCGCCCACGGGAACAGGAAGGCCACTTCCAGATCGAAGATGATGAAGAGGATCGACACCAGATAGAACCGGACGTCGAACTTCATCCGCGCGTCGTCGAACGCGTTGAAGCCGCACTCATAGGCCGACAGCTTCTCGCTGTCGGGATTCTTCGGGGCCAGAACCCAGGCCGCCAGCATGAAGCCGACGCCGAGAACCGCCGCGATCCCGAGAAAGATCACGATCGGCAGATATTGGAGCAGGAATGCGTTCATCCGGGGGGACCTCGTCCGCCACAGAGGGAGGGGCGGATTCGGCGCTTTCTAGACCGGGAGCCGCGCCCGTTCAAACCCCCGTTCAAAGGGTTGGGACGAAAGGTTTTTATTGAGAACGGTTCGCAGATTTCCGGACAGCATGTCGCAGGCCCGACGGCTTGTCTCGGGGGCCCCCGTCCCGCCCTATGATCCGCTGACTTCAAGACCGTCCGGGAGAGACGCATGACCATTGGAACACGGGTGCTGAACGGCATCGAGCGCATCGGCAACCGGCTGCCCGATCCCGTCTTCCTGTTCCTCTGGCTCATTGGCGGACTGATCGTCCTCAGCCTCGTCGGCGCCGGCCTCGGCTGGTCGGCCGTTAATCCGGTGACGGGCGACACCCTGAGGGCCGAAAGCCTGCTGTCGCCGGAAAATCTCGCGCAACTGATCATCGGCATGCCGTCGACGCTGACGAACTTCCCGCCGCTGGGGATCGTGGTCACCATCATCTATGGCGCGTCGGTGGCTGAACGCAGCGGCCTGTTCGTCACCGCCATCCGGGGCGCACTGCTGAACGCGCCGCGATTGATCCTGACCCCGATGATCGTGATCACCGGCATGGTCTCGCACCACGCCTCGGACGCCGCCTATGTCGTGGTCATTCCTCTGGCGGCCGTCATGTTCGCCGCCGTCGGCCGGCACCCGCTGGCGGGGCTGGCCGCCGGTTTTGCGGCGGTCTCCGGCGGCTATGCCGGCAATCTGTTTCCAGGCGCCCAGGACGCGCTGCTGCTTGGCATCACCGAGCCGGCGGCCCATCTGATCGACCCGTCCTATTCCGTGAACATCGCCGGCAACTGGTTCTTCATCGTCGGCGTCGTGCTGGTCTTCACCCCCATCGTCTGGTTCATCACCGACCGGATCATCGAACCGCGTCTTGGCCCTTGGAAGCCGGACGGCGTGGCCGCCCCGACGGCCGAAGAGAAGACCCTGCTGACCGCAAACGAAAAGCGCGGCCTGGCCTTCGCCGGCCTGACCATCCTCGCCATGATCGCCGTCTGGGCCGCGATCACCGCCCTGCCCGGCTCGCCCTTCATTGATCCGGAGGCCGATCCCCAGCAGCGTTTCAACCCGCTCTACAAGTCCCTCGCCGCCTTCTTCGCCCTGACCTTCTTCCTGTCGGGCGCGGCCTTCGGCGTCGGCTCGCGCAGCGTGACCAGCCACCGCGACCTCGTCCGCATGATGCGCGAGGGCATCGTCCAGCTGGCCCCCTATCTGGTGCTTGTCTTCTTCGCCGCGCATTTCGTGGCCATGTTCAACTGGTCGGGTCTGGGGCCGATCCTCGCCATCAACGCCGCCGCCGGCTTGCAGCAGATCAACCTCCCTGCCCCGCTCCTGTTGATCAGCGTCGTGCTGGTCTCCTGCTTCTTCGACCTGTTCGTCGGCTCGGCCTCGGCCAAGTGGTCCGCGCTCGCCCCTATCGTAGTGCCCATGTTCATGCTGCTCGGCATCAGCCCCGAAATGACCACGGCCGCCTACCGGATGGGCGATTCGGTGACCAACATCGCCACGCCCCTGATGAGCTATTTCGCGCTCATCCTGACCTTCGCCCAGCGCTGGGATCCGAAATTCGGTCTCGGCTCCCTGATGTCGACCATGCTGCCCTACGCCGGCGCCTTCCTCGTCGCCGGCCTGACCATGGTGGCGCTGTGGGTCGCCCTCGACCTGCCGCTGGGGCCCGGCGTCGGCGTGCACTATACGCCGCCGCCTCCCGCGGTCGCCGTCCAGCTCCCCGTCGACGGCGGCATCGTCGGCCCGGTCGCGCCGCCCGAGGCCGCCGCCGTCGCGGGTCCGGGGGTCGCATCGCGATGATCTTCGAATTCCTCTCCGGACGCGCTTGACAGTGCGAGCCGCCCCCGCCTAAACGACGCCCCTCGCCGCGACGCACCAATCAGCGCCGCGGCCGGGATACGCGGGTGTAGCTCAGTTGGTTAGAGTGCCGGCCTGTCACGCCGGAGGTCGCGGGTTCGAGTCCCGTCACTCGCGCCACGCCCCCACATCCTCACAAGCAGCGACATTACCGCGGTTTCATCCCCGCGCCCCGATCTTGCCTTTTTCTGCTACAAACGTAACACTACAGATGTAGCAACCTGATTCAGCAAGGACACCGGCCGGCATGATCGAGACCCTTCCCCGGCGCGAACGCGAGGTGTTCGAGATTCTGTGCCGACTGGAATCGGCCACGGCGTCGGCGGTGCGTCAGGCCATGGCCGGCTCGCCCAGCGACTCGGCGGTGCGAACCCTGCTGACCCGGCTTGAGGCCAAGGGCCTCGTCGATCATCACAATGAGGGCGCGACCTATGTCTATGCGCCCGTGCCCAACCCCGAAGCCGTCGCCGCCGGGGCCATGAACCGTCTCGTGGACACCTTTTTCGCCGGTTCCGCCGCCAGCGCGGCCACGGCACTGCTGGGCCTGACAAAGAAGCTGAAGCCCGACGAACTGGCCGCCCTTGAGCGCGCCATCGAGAACGCCCGGGAGCGTGGATCGTGATCGCCCTCCTCCTGTCCCTGCTGATCAAGTCCGGCGTCGTCGCCGGGCTGGCCCTGTCGGCCGTCTGGCTGCTGAGCGGACGGCCGCCCTCCGAGCGCGTGGGTCTGCTCCGCGCCGCCGTCGTCCTGCTGATCGCCCTGCCGGTGATCGCACTGGCTGGTCCCGACCTGACCATCTGGCTGGCCGCAGCGCCTGCGGCCGTCTCCGCGGAGCCGTTCGTCCCACCGATGACCGGAAGCGCCGCCACCGCAGCGCCGTCCTTCTCCCTGCCCGGCATACCGACATGGATCGCTCTCGGGTGGGCGGTCGGCGCCGGCATCCTTCTCGCCCGCTTCGTTCTCGGTGTGCTGACGCTCGCCCGCTGGACCCGAAGCAGCGAGGTCGTGTCAGACGCCGCCTGGACCGCGCCGCTGGCCCGACTGGGCGGCAAGTCCGCCCCGCGCCTGCTGGCGACCCGCCGCCTCGCCTCGCCGCTGAGCTGGGGCGTCCCCCCCGGCGTCGTCCTGATCGGCGCCGCCCAGCTCAAGCAGCCGCGCGACGCCGAGGCGATCCTGGCCCACGAGCTCGCCCACATCCGCCGGCGCGACTGGCTGTTCCTCGCCCTGTCCCGGGTCGCCACCGCCCTGTTCTGGTTCAATCCGCTGGTCTGGCTGCTGCAGGCCGAGCTCGGCCGCCTGTCGGAAGACGCCGCCGACGCCGAGGCCCTGCGCCATGTCGAACCCGAGGCCTACGCCCGCACCCTGCTGGGCATGGCGTCCGATTTCACCCCCGTAGCCGCCACCGGCATGACCGGACCGGCCCGTTCCCTCGCGAAAAGGATCACCAAGGTCATGACCCAACGCCGTCCCGCCTCGCCCCGCCCTCTCGCGATGATGGTCGCCGTCGGCGCCCTGCTGGCCGCCGCCACGCCTCTGGCCGCCGTCGAACTGTCGGTGCGGGAAGAGCGGATCGCGCCCCTTCCGCCGCTTCCGCCCTTGCCGCCGCTGGCTCCGGCCGCACCGCCGGCTCCGCCCGCTCCGCCATCCGGCGTCGACCTCGTTGCGCCTCCCGCTCCGCCCCAGGTTCCCGCGCCCCCCGCCCCGCCCGAGGCTCCGCAGGTCGCCAACCGTGGTGGGACCTACCTCTACGATTCGGACGAAGCCCTCACCGACGAGCAGCGGACCGCCGTGGCCGCCGCGCGCGAATCCGCCGTCCACGCCCGGGCTGCGGCCCGCGAGGCTCGCGCCCAAGCGGCGCAGGCCAGGACCATGGCCCGCGCCAACGCCGACATCTCGCGGCATGCCGAGCGCACGGCTGTCCATGCCCGCGCCGTGGCCGAGCACGCAGCCCAGGCCCGCGCTCATGCCGAACAGGCCCGGACACAGGCCGCGCGTCATATGGCCGAAGCGCGTGTCCAGATGCGCGCCGGGGCTGACGAGATGGAATCAGGCGCGCGGAACATGCGCGAGGAGGCCCGCAAACTTCGCAACCCGGCCTATCGCGCCGAACAGATCGAACGCGCCCGCGAGCGCGGCCAGACGGTTACCGATCAGCAGCTGCTGGACGCCATCCCGCGCATGGAGGAAGGCGCGGATCGTATGGTCGAAGGCGCCGCCCGCATGCGCAATCAGGGCTCCGACCCGGCCTGAAACGCAGTCACCGTCCCGGCCGGCCGCCCTAGGGCTGTCGGCCCGCGACCAGAACGTTCTGCACGCGACGGCCCATCGGGTCCCGCGACTGCCAGGTCTGGCCGACGGTGGCCTCGACCATGGTGGTGCAGAAGCGCGGCACCAGCATATAGGGCCGGATATGGGTCAGGCAGACGCGCTCGCCGCTGACCGACCAGCGGGCGGCCAGCCGACGGCCGTCCGAGAACTGCGCCGAATAGGTGCCGTCCGGGTTGAACCAGTGCTTGACCCAGCCCCCGTCCGGGTAGCGAGAAATGACCGTATTGCCGAAGGCGGACTCCATGTCCGCCCGGGCCGGCCCGGCGAACAGGCATGCGACCGCCAGGGTCGCGACGCAAAGCGTACGCAGCATACTGGTCCCTCAAATACCCTTCCCGACGCGGACTATTAACAATCGTTCACGCGAAGCCAACCCCCGTTCACCCGGCGCACGAATAGTTGACTCTGGCGTGGGGGCTTCTATATCCCGCCCACGTTCGGGACAGGATTGGCGAATTCGCGCCGCCCGCTCGCCCAGAGATTCAGGGCGGTTCCGCGACATCGCACGACGGCCCGATGCGCGGGACGTCCTTCTTCCAGTCTCAAGGACCTATGACCGAATTCTCCCAGCTGGGCCTTTCGCCCACGACTCTCAAGGCCGTCGCCGACACCGGCTACACCACCGCCACCCCCATTCAGGCCCAGGCCATTCCGGTCGCCCTCGCCGGCCGCGACGTACTGGGCATCGCCCAGACCGGCACCGGCAAGACTGCCGCCTTCACCCTGCCCATGATCGACCGGCTGTCGTCGGGCCGGGCCAAGGCCCGCATGCCGCGCGCCCTCGTCCTGGCCCCGACCCGCGAACTGGCCTCAGCTGGGCCCTGCTGATCGGCGGCGTCTCCATGGGCGACCAGGTGACCCTGCTGAACAAGGGCGTCGACGTCCTGATCGCCACCCCCGGCCGCCTGCTGGACCTGTTCGAGCGCGGCAAGGTGATGCTGAACGGCGTCGAGATCCTCGTCATCGACGAAGCCGACCGCATGCTGGACATGGGCTTCATCCCCGACATCGAGCGCATCTTCAAACTGACGCCCCCGCGCCGCCAGACCCTGTTCTTCTCGGCCACCATGCCGCCCGAGATCACCCGGCTGACGACCCAGTTCCTCAAGGACCCGACCCGGCTGGAGGCCTCGCGCCCCGCTGCTACGGCCGACACCATCACCCAGTATCTGGTCCGCATCCCGACCAGCGATCCCAAGGCCAAGCGCGCCGCCCTGCGCGCCCTGATCGGCCGCGCCGACGTGCGCAACGGCATTGTCTTCTGCAACCGCAAATCCGAAGTCGACGTCGTCGCCAAGTCGCTGAAGCAGCACGGCTTCGACGCCGCGCCGATCCACGGCGACCTCGACCAGTCGCTGCGCATGAAGACCCTCGCCGCCTTCCGCTCGGGCGAGCTGAAACTGCTGGTCGCCTCCGACGTCGCCGCGCGCGGCCTGGACATCCCGGACGTCAGCCACGTCTTCAACTACGACGTCTCGCACCACGCCGACGACTACGTCCACCGCATCGGCCGCACGGGCCGCGCGGGCAAGCTGGGTCAGACCTTCATGATCGTGACGCCGGCGGATGACCGCTCGCTCGACAAGGTCCTGAAGCTGATCAAGATGGACCCGCTCCCGCCTCGCGCGGCGGCGATTCATCCGACAAGCCGGCCCGCGGCCGCAGCCGTGGTTCGCGCGGCGAGCCCAAGGCTGAAACCGCTCCGGTCGCCCCGGCTGAAGCCGCCACCCCCGTTGAGGCCCCCGCCCCCGTCGAGGCTTCCGCTCCTGCCGCCGCCGAGCCCGCCGACGGCGCGCCGCCCGCCCGCCGCTCGCGCAGCCGCCGCAGCGCCAAGCCGTCTGCTCCGGTCACGGAAGCGCCCGCCGTCGAAGCCCGCGCCGCCGAACCCGAGCGCAGGCCCGCCGACCGCGGACGCTCCGCTCCGGCTCCCGCCGCGAAAGAGCCGTCGGAACGTCCTGTGCAGGAAACCCACCTGCGTCAGTCTGACCGCCGCGGCGATCGCGCCGACGCCCAGCCGGAACGCTCGAACGGCCGGCCGTTCGGAGAGGGTGACGTGCCCGCCTTCCTGCGCCGCCCGGTTTCGATCAAGGCCTGAAAGGCCATCCGCGCGCCAGTTTAACCCGGCGTTACGAACCGCGGGCGTAGCTTGACCGGACAGGATCGCCGCCCCGGCTTGAGCCTGGAGACGCGTGAATGACGGCCAAGGTCGAAACCACCCTGCGAGGTCCGCAAGCCTATGGGCTCGCGCGCCGGGTCGTCGACGAGATGGAAGCCGCCGGCGTCTGGCCCACGCCGCTGAACTTCGAACTCTGGACCCACGCCCTCGGCCAGCCCGAAGGCGCACTTGCCGGCGAGATCCAGCGCATGACCGCGGCCGGCGAGCCCTTCACCGAAGCCGTCACCGACGCTCTGGCGGCGCAACACTTGCCGCGCGGCCGCCTGACGGACCAGATCCGCGACGCCGGCCAGGTGCTGGACCGCGAACTCTCCAGCGTTTCCAGCGTCATCGCCGAGGCCCACCGATCACAGGCCGCCTACGGCCAGACGCTCGAACAGGCCGCCACCAGCATCGAGGCGGCGGCGGGCGGCGACGGCCTTCAGACGATCGTCTCGGACCTCACCAGCGCCACGCGTCAGGTCCAGCACGAGACGGAATCGCTCGAGAAGAAGCTGGAAGTCTCCACCCAGGAAGTGGTGCGCCTTCGCGAGCATCTGGAACTGGTCCGCCGTGACGCCATGACGGACGCCCTGACCGATCTCGCCAACCGCAAGGCGTTCGACGAACATCTGGCCGCCGCCTGCGACAAGGCCGAGAGCAGCGCAGCGCCCCTGACTTTGGCCGTGTTCGATATCGACCACTTCAAACGGTTCAACGACACCTGGGGTCACCAGACCGGCGATCAGGTCCTGCGCTATGTCGCCAGCGTGCTGGGCCGCACCGCCGCCAGTCCGCGCTTCGCCGCCCGCTTCGGCGGCGAGGAGTTCGCCATCGTCTTCCCGTACGAGAGTTCCGCCATGGTCGAGACGGCGCTCAAGGGCGTCCTGGCCGAGATATCCTCCCGTTCGCTTCGCCGCCGCTCGACCAACGACGATCTGGGCGCCGTGACGGTGTCCGCCGGCTTCGCCGTCCGCCGCAGGGGCGAGACTCCCGCCGCCTTGCTCGAGCGGGCCGACGCCGCCCTCTATGCGTCCAAGCGCGGCGGCCGCAACCAGGTGTCCTGCGCCGAGCGGCTGGCCAAGGCCGCCTAGGCTTCCCCGACCGCCGATTCACGCCATAGTCGCCGGATGCGCAGCCTCGCCTTCAACATCGCCTACTGGCTCCTGTCGATCGTCTACACCCTGGGTGCGGCCTTCGCCGCCCTGACCCCCGGTCGAGGCGCGACGCAATGGATCATCCGCCGCTATGTGAAGCGCATGGTTCAGGCCATGAGGCTGCTGGCCGGCATCCGCATCCAGGTGCGGGGCAAGGAACGGCTCCCGACGGGGGCCTTCATCATCGCCTCCAAACACCAGAGCTGGGGCGACGGCTTCGCGACCTACGACCAGTTCGACGATCTGGCCTTCGTGACCGGCGACCATCTGGAGAAATTCCCGCTGCTGGGCACGGTTCTGCGCAAGCTGGGCGCCATCGTGGTCAACAACTGCGGCGGACGCGAAGCCCGGGAGGCGCTGAAACACCGCTCGGCCGACGCCCACGCCGCGGGCCGCAAGATCCTGATCTACCCCGAGGGCAATCTGGCCAAGGTCGGCGAGAAATTCCGCTACCGCTCGGGCGTCTGGCACATGTACCGCGACTTCGACATGCCGGTCGTGCCGCTGGCCACCAACCTCGGCCTGTTCTGGCCGCAGGAGGAATTCCGCAAGAATCCGGGCACGGCCACGCTCGAGTTTCTCGATCCGATTCCGACCGGCCTCGGCAAGGATGAATTCCTCGCCCGGCTGGAAGCCGTGGTCGAGGACAAGACCTCGGAACTGGTAGCGGAGGCCACGGGCCAGACGGCCGCGCCGGCTGTGCGGGTGCTCGCCCCCGACGAGGCGGCCCGAGCGGCGAAACTCGCGGCCGCTACAGCTTAGGCCTGGGCTTTCGCGGCTTCTTCGCCGCGGCCTTCCTCAAGGCGGCGTCGATCGACTGCCGCGCCCAGTCGACGGCTTCGTCCGCATCATCCAGCGCGCTTTCGGGCAAGGACCAGTAGGCCATGGTCATCTCCTTTCCGTCCTTGGTCGGAAAGGTGAACTGCCGGGCTCCCGCGGCCTGCAGCACCGGCGCATTGATCTCGTCGGCCTTCAGCCAGACCACGCCGTCGTCCAGCAGGGCGAAGATCAGGCCGTGGGAATAGACGGCCGCCCCGCCGAACATCCGCTTGATCTCGATCGGGCCCAAGGCGGCGAAATGCTCGCGCACCCATTCGCCGAAGTCGGGGTCGTAAGCCATCAGGCGGCCGGAATGACGGCGCCGTCGTAATTCGCGGCGATGAAGTCCTTGACCGCCTGGCTGCGCAGCATGGCCGCCAACGCCACGATCCGGGGATCGGACCGATTGTCGGGCCGCGCCACCAGATAGTTCACATAGGGGCTGTCGGCGCCTTCCAGCACCAGGGCGTCCGTCTTCGGCTTCAGTCCGGCGTCCAAGGCGTAGTTGGTGTTGATCACCGCCATGTCGACCTGGTCCAGGACCCGCGGCAAGGTCGCCGACTCAAGCTCGCGGAAGCGCAGGTTGCGGGGGTTGTCGACGATGTCGCGCAGGGTCTGCAGCGGATTGGCTGGATCCTTCAAACGGATCAGCCCGGCCTTTTGCAACAGGATCAGCGAACGCCCGATCGAGGACGCGTCGTTCGGCACCGCCACCTCGGCCCCGTTCGGCAGTTGGTCCAGCGACTCGAAGCGCCGCGAATAGGCGCCCAGCGGCTCGACGTGCACGCCCGCGACCGTGATCAGATCGGCCCCGCGCGAAGCATTGAACTCATCGAGGTAGGGCTTGGTCTGGAAATAGTTCACATCCAGCCGGCGCTCCATCAGCTGCGTGTTGGGCTGGACGTAGTCGTTGAACACCTTGATCTCGATCTGCAGCCCTTCCTCGGCCAGCAGCGGCTTGATGTGCTCGAGGATTTCCGCGTGCGGCACGGCGGTGGCCCCGACGATCAGCGGCGCATTGGCGTCGGCCTTCTTCGCGGCTCCCTGCCCGCAGGCGGCGAGCACCAGCGAGGCGGCGGCGAGGGTCAGGAGCGAGCGGCGGAGCATGGGCGGGCCTTTCGGGGGAGCGATCAGCGGTGGGAAACGGAGGCGACCAACCGGTCGCCCAGCATCTGGAGAATCTGCACCAGCAGGAGCAGCAGGACGACGGTGACCACCATGACATCGGTCTGGAAGCGCTGGTAGCCGAAGCGGATGGCGAGGTCGCCCAAGCCTCCCGCGCCGACGACGCCGGCCATGGCGGTGTAGGACACCAGGGCGATGGCGGTCACGGTCGCGCCGGCGAGGATGCCGGGCATGGCCTCGGGCAGCAGGGCGCGGGTGACGATCTGCCAGGTCGAGCCGCCCATGGCCTGGGTCGCCTCGACCACGCCCTTGTCGACCTCGCGCAGCGCCGTCTCGACAAGGCGCGCATAAAAGGGCGCGGCCCCGACGACCAGCGGCGGAATGGCGCCCGCCACCCCCAGCGATGTCCCGACCAGCAGCACCGTCACCGGCAGCATGACGATCAGCAGGATGATGAAGGGCACCGACCGCAGGATGTTGACGATCAGGGACAGGACGGCGTTCAGCACCGGGTTGGCCGCCAGCCGCCCCTTGCCAGACAGGTACAGCAGCACGCCCAACGGGATGCCGAACACCACGGCCAGGGCCATCGATCCACCCAGCATCAGCAGGGTGTCGCGCGTCGCCCGCGCGATTTCAGGCCAGTCGATATTGGCGAAGAAGGCCTCCATCACGCCGCCTCCACCGTCACGCCGCGCGCGGTGAGCTGCGCCACCGCAGCTTCCGCGTCGCCGCCCGTGAAGGCCACGACCAACTGGCCGTAGGGCTCGCCGCGAATACGGCTGATCCGCCCTGACAGGATCGAATAGTCCACGCCTACCGACCGCGCGACGCGGCTGAGTTCGGGCTCATAGGTCGAGCCGCCGCGGAAGGTCAGCTTGGCCAGCCGGCCACCGGGCGGCACGTCGGCGGTCTCGAAACCTTCCTCGCCCTCGGCCAGCATGGCGCGCGTCGCGGCGTGTTGCGGATGCAGGAAGACATCGGCCGTCGCCCCCTCCTCCACCACGCGTCCGTCCTTCAGCACCGCCACCCGGTCGCAGACGCGGCGCACCACCTCCATCTGGTGAGTGATCAGCACAATGGTCAGCTTCAGATCGCGGTTCAGCTGGTCCAGCAGGGTCAGGATTTCGTCCGTCGTCTCGGGATCCAGCGCGCTGGTCGCCTCGTCGCACAGCAGCACGCCCGGCTCGCAGGCCAGCGCCCGGGCGATGCCCACCCGCTGCTTCTGCCCTCCCGACAGCTGGGCCGGATGCTTTTTCGCATGCTCTGACAGCCCCAGCTGCTCCAGCAGATCGGCCACGCGCCGGTCCACCTCAGCAGCGGGCCGACCTTCCAGCCGCAGCGGGAAGGCCACGTTCTCGGCGATCGTCTTGGCGTTCAGCAGGTTGAAATGCTGGAAGATCATTCCGATCCGCCGCCGCGCAGCGCGGAGGTCCGCCGGCGACAGGGTCGTCATGTCCTGACCGTCGACCGTCACTCGCCCGCCATCCGGCCGCTCCAACAGGTTGATGGTTCGAATCAATGTTGATTTTCCAGCGCCCGAGCGCCCGACCACGCCGAACACCTGTCCCGGCGCGACCGTCAGATCGACCGCATCCAGCGCCACGCGCTCGCCCGCTGCGCTACGGAAGCGCTTTGTGACCCCTTCAAGCCGGATCATCAGTCGGCTTCCAGCGCCTTCGCGGGAATGATGGTGACGCTCTCGCCGCAGCCGCAGGCGTCGGTCTGGTTCGGATTCCGGAACACGAATTTCGACGCGAGCTTCGTCGTCTCGTAGTCGATCTCGGACCCGATCAGGAACAGGATCGATTTGGGGTCCACGATGATCGTCGCGCCCTTGTCGGTCACCACCTCGTCCATCGGTCCGACCTCGTCGGCGAAGGCGAAGGTGTATTCCTGCCCCGCGCAACCCGCATTCTTCAGCCCGACGCGCAGCGCCTTGTGCCCGCCCGCCTCGGTCAGGGCGCGCACACGTTCGGCCGCCGCTTCCGTCAGGGTGACGACGGCTGGACGCGGGCGGCGGGGACGGGTCGTGGTCTGCTCGCTCATCGATCGGTCCATCAGAACATGTTCAGGGCCAGCTTGGCCTCGTCGCTCATCTTCGAGGCGTCCCACGGCGGATCGAACGTAAGGTCAGCGCGCACCGACCGCACCCCCTCGACCTTTCCGACCGCCGTCTCGACCCAGATAGGCATCTCGCCGGCCACGGGGCAGCCCGGGGCGGTCAGGGTCATCTCGACCACCACATCGCGGTCGTCGGACAGGTCGACCTTGTAGATCAGCCCCAGCTCATAGATGTCGACCGGGATTTCCGGATCGAACACCGACTTCAGCGCCTCGATGATGTCGTCCGTCATCCGGTCGATCTCGCCCTGGGCCAGGGCGCTTCGCTGCGGTGCGTCCCAGGCCTCGGCGAAGGCCGCGCTGTCGGAAATCGGGGTCGTCGGGTCGCTCATGCGAAGAACTCACGGGCCTTGATCAGGGCGTCGGCGAAGGCGTCGACGTCCTCTGTCGTATTATATAGGGCGCTCGGCGCAATGCAGGCCGGCGCGCACGGCGACGCCATAGCGGTCCATCACCTGGGCGATGTCATGGGCGTGGGCGCCCTCGACGGTGAAGGTCAGGATGGCCCCCTTCCCCTCAGCCTCGCCGACGACTCGCAGCCAGTTCACTCCCTTCAGCCGATCGCGCGCATGCTCGTAAAGGGCGCGCTCATGCGCTGCCACCGCGCCGTGGTCGAAGCGCGACAGCCAGTCGATGGCCGCGCCCATGCCGATGGCCTCGAGGATCGGCGGCGTCCCCGCCTCGAACCGGTGCGGTGGCTTCGCATAGGTGATCCGGTCCATCGTGACCGACTCGATCATCTCGCCCCCGCCCTGATACGGCGGCAGGGCCTCCAGCGCTTCTGCCGTCCCGTACAGGCAGCCAATGCCTGTCGGGCCGAACAGCTTGTGGCCGGTGAAGGCGTAGAAGTCGCAACGGATGGCCTGCACGTCCGGCGCCGCATGCACCGCGCCCTGACATCCGTCGATCAGCACTTTCGCTCCGACCGCGTGGGCCATCTCCGTGATGACCTGCACCGGATTGATGGTGCCCAGCACGTTCGACATGTGGGTCACCGCGACGACCGTGGTCCTCGGCCCCAGCAGTTCGGCGTAGGCCGCCATGTCCAGCGACCCGTCGTCCAGCACCGGGATCCACTTCAGCACCGCCCCGCGCCGCTCGCGCAACAGATGCCAGGGCACGATGTTGGAGTGGTGCTCCATCTGGCTGACGATGATCTCGTCGCCCGGCTGGATCGACTGGCCAATGCCGGCCGCCACCAGATTGATGGCTTCAGTCCCGCCCTTGGTCCACACGATGTTGGAGGCCGCCTCGGCGTTGACGAACCGCGCCACGCTCTCGCGCGCCGCCTCGAAGGCCTCGGTCGTCTCATTGGCCAGCGTATGCAGCCCGCGATGGACGTTGGCGTAGCTGCCCTCCATCGCCGCCGTCATGGCGTCGATCACAGCCTGCGGCTTCTGCGCCGAGGCGGCCGAGTCCAGATAGATCAGCGGCTTGCCGTTCACCTGTCGCGACAGGATCGGGAACTGCGCCCGTACGGCGTAGGGGTCAAAGGCGGTCACAGGCGAGCCGTCAGCCATTCCCGCACCACCTCTCTTGCGCCCTCGTGTTCGATCCGATCCACGACCTCGATCAGGAAGGCCTCGGTCAGCAGGGCCCGCGCCTCGTCGGCCGGAATGCCCCGCTGCTGCATGTAGAACAGCGCGCTCTCGTCCAGATTCCCGACCGTATTTCCGTGCGCGCACTGCACGTCGTCGGCGTAGATTTCCAGCTCCGGCTTGGCGTCCACCTCGGCCCGTTCCCCCAGGATCAGGGCGTGGTGGCCCATCCGGGCATCGGTGCCGTCCGCCCCGCGCTCGACGATGATCTTGCCCTGGAACACGCCGCGCGCCGTGTCGCGCACGACGCCCTTGGTCAGCTGGCTGGTCAGGCCGTCGGCGGCCACGTGATCGACCACCGTCGTCATGTCCGCCTGCCGCTCGCCCGACAGCACATAGACCCCGTCCAGCCGCACGTCGGCGCCCTGGGCCCGGTGCGTCAGGTGCGTTTCCTGACGCTGCAGCTTGGCGCCAGTCGTCAGGATGGTCTGGCGATAATGTCCGCCCGCCTCGACCTTAACCTGCGCCTGGGTGATCGAGATCGCATCCGCGGGCTCGTCGGTCAGAACCACGCGCGTCACCTCGGCGCCGCGCGCCACGTCCAACTCCAGCCGGTTGTGTGCGACATAGGCCGCGCCTTCGCCCTCATGCGTCTCCAGCAGCAGCAGCTTCGCCCCGGCCCGCACCGAGATGCGCGCCGTCAGGGCGTGACCGGTTCCCTCGGCCCGCGAGATCAGCCGCAGCCGTACGGTCTTTTCGCCCGAGACCATCAGCTGGGTCTCGTTCACGGCCCGGCCGTTGACGAACACCATGGCCTCGCCGCCCAGCGCCTCGAACGGCCCGCCGCCCACCAGCGGAACCGTCGCCGACGGGGAAGGCGCGGGCGCCTCGCGCAGATGACGGCGCAGGTCCGAATATTTCCACGCCTCCACGCGTTTCGAGGGGAAGCTGGAGGCGTCCTTCAGATCGATGCGCGGAAGGGCGCTCACGCCGCCTGCACCATGTATTTGTCGTAGCCCTCGGCCTCGAGCTCGTGCGCCAGCTCGGGCCCGCCCGAGTCCACGATCCGGCCCGCCGCCAGCACATGCACCCGGTCCGGTTTGATGTAGTCCAGCAGCCGCTGATAGTGGGTGATCACCAGCATGGCGCGGTCGGGCGAACGCAGGGCGTTGACCCCCTCAGCCACGATACGCAGGGCGTCGATGTCGAGGCCCGAATCCGTCTCGTCGAGGATCAGCAGGGACGGCTCCAACAGGGCCATCTGCAGGATCTCCATCCGCTTCTTCTCTCCGCCCGAGAAGCCGACGTTCAGGGGACGCTTCAGCATGTCGAAGTCCATCTTCAGCGCCGCCGACGCTGCCTTGACCATCTTCAGGAAGGCGGGCGCAGACACTTCGTCCCCCCCGCGCGCGCGTTTCTGGGCGTTCAGCGCCGTACGCACGAAGGTCAGGGCCGGTACGCCGGGAATCTCGATCGGATACTGGAACGACAGGAAGACGCCTTTCGCCGCCCGCTCGGCCGGCTCCAGGCCCAGCAGGTCCTCGCCCTTCCACGACACGCCACCCTCGGTCGCCTCATAGCCGGGCCGTCCGGCCACGGCGTAGCCCAGCGTCGACTTGCCGGCCCCGTTCGGACCCATGATGGCGTGCACTTCGCCCGCCGGGACATCAAGCGTCAGCCCCTTGAGGATGGGCTTGTCGCCGACGGAGACGTGGAGGTTTTGAATACTAAGCATTGTTTCTTCTTGATTATCCGACCGAGCCTTCAAGGCTGATCGCCACCAGCTTCTGCGCCTCGACGGCGAACTCCATCGGCAGCTTCTGCATCACGTCGCGGACGAAGCCGTTGACCAGCAGGGCCACCGCCTCCTCCTGCGACCTCGTGCTCCAGCTGGGCCGAGCCGTTGCGGGCCTCGATATACGGGACGGTGTGCGAACCGCAGTCCTTGCCGATCAACAGGCTGTCGCACTGGGTGAAGTTGCGCACCCCGGTCGCCTTCGGGTGCACCGACACCAGACCGCGATAGGTCGAGTCCGACTTCCCGGCCGACACCGCCTTGGCGATGATGCGACTCTTCGAGTTCTTGCCCAGATGGATCATCTTGGTGCCGGTGTCGGCCTGCTGATGTCCGTTGGTGATAGCGATGGAATAGAATTCGCCCGAGCTGTCCTCGCCCTTGAGGATGCAGGACGGATATTTCCACGTCACGGCCGAGCCGGTCTCGACCTGGGTCCACGACACCTTCGACCGGTCGCCGCGGCAGTCCGCGCGCTTGGTGACGAAGTTGTAGATGCCGCCCTTGCCCTCGGCGTCGCCGGGGTACCAGTTCTGCACCGTCGAATATTTGATCTCGGCGTCGTCCAGCGCAGCCCTCCAGATACGAGCAGTAAGAACCCTTGTCGGCGATGATCAGCGTCCGCTCGAACTGGCCGGTGTTCGACGCATTGATGCGGAAATAGGTCGACAGCTCCATCGGGCAGCGCACGCCCGGCGGGATGTAGACGAACGACCCGTCCGAAAAGACCGCGCTGTTCAGGGCCGCGAAATAGTTGTCCGAGACCGGCACTACCGACCCCAGATATTTCCGCACCAACTCGGGATGCTCTCTCAGCGCCTCGCTGATGGGCATGAAGATCACCCCGACCTTGGCCAGCTCGGCCTTGAAGGTGGTGACCACCGACACGCTGTCGAACACCGCATCCACGGCGTATCGCGGCGCGCCCTCGACGCCCGCCAGAACTTCCTGCTCCTTCAACGGGATGCCCAGCTTGGCGTAGATGGCCAGCAGCTCGGGATCGACCTCGTCCAGCGACTTCAGCCCCGCCTTCTCCTTCGGTGCGGCGTAGTAGTGCAGGTCCTGATAGTCCACCGGCGTGTACTTCACCGACGCCCAGGTCGGCTCCTCCATCGCCAGCCAGCGCTCATAGGCGGCCAGACGCCATTCCAGCATCCATTCCGGCTCGCCCTTCTTCTCGGAGATGAAGCGCACGATGTCGGCGTTCAGCCCCTTGGGCGCGAACTCGGTGTCGATCTCGGACGTGAAGCCGTGCTCGTATTTCTCGAGGGCCGCGACCGCGTCGATGGTCTGTTGAACGGCGGCCATCAGGCGTCTTCCTTCGCCCGCGCGGCTGTACGCTGACGATGTTTCGCGTAGGCCTCAACCCATGCCGCGGCGAACCGCGTCCAGTCGTCCTCGACCGTGCCCCAGCCGCCCGAGATGCGGATGCCGCCGGTGGCCTTGTCGATCATCCCCGTGGCCAGGATGGCCCGCGACGGCTTGGTCTTGCCCGACGAGCAGGCCGACCCGGCCGAAACCATCAGCCCCATCAGGTCCAGGGTGATCAGCTGCTGCGGGCTCTCCCAGTCCGACACGGCCATAAACAGGGTGTTGGGCAGCCGCTCTGCGCCCTCGCCGATGATGGTGGCGCCGGCCTTTTTCACCACGGCCTCGGCCGCATCGCGCCAGGCAGCGTGCGACATCGCGGTTTGCAGATCCCGCGCGGCGCAGACCGCGCTCACGCCGAAGCCTGCGATCCCCGGCACGTTCTCGGTCCCGGCGCGAAGGCCGCGCTCCTGTCCCGCCCCGTGCAGGATGCGCACGGCCTCGCGGCCCTCGCCCAGCACCAGCGCCCCGACGCCCTGCGGTCCGCCCAGCTTGTGCGCGGACAGGGTCAGGCTGTCGGCCATCAGTTCGCGGATATCGACCGGGATCTTGCCCGCCGACTGGATCGCGTCGACGTGCAGCCAGCCGCCCGCGGAGCGAACCAGCCGCGCCGCCTCGGCGATCGGCTGGATGACGCCGCTCTCGTTGTTCGCATGGTGGATGGCAACCACCGCCTTGCCGGGCTGCCCCAGCAGCTGGCGCAGCTTGTTCAGGTCCACGACCCCGCGCGAGTCGACCGGCAGCATCTTGACCGGCTTGCCCGAGGCGGTCGCCGCCTCGGCCACGCACGGATGTTCGGTCGCGCCCACGATCAGCCGCTCGCAGCCCGCCGCGATGGCGCTGATGATCGCCTGGGCGTTGGACTCGGTCCCGCCGCTGGAGAAGATCACCGACTGCGCATCGGCTCCGACCAGATCGCCGATATGGGCCCGCGCAGTCTCGATCCGCGCCCGCGCCCGGCGTCCGGCCGCATGAACAGCCGACGGATTGCCGTTGTCCGCGAGGGCTTTAGCCACCACGTCCTGCACCTCGGGGCGCACCAGACCCGAGGCATTGTAATCAAGGTACACGGGACTCACGCGGCTACTCCAACCTCGGTCGTTGCGGCGCGGCGGCGCGCGCCGGTGCGGTTCAGCACCACGTCTTCCAGCGACACGCCGGCCAGATAACGATGGATCTCGTCGCCGAGGTCCTCCCACAGATTGTGGGTGATGCAGCGCTCGCCGGCCATCATACAGCCCTTGGGCGACGAATGGCCGATGCAGCGCGTCGCCCGGATCGGCTCGTCGACCGCCAGCACGATCTCGGCGATCACCGTCTCCTGCGCGCCCTTGGCCAGGCGATAGCCGCCGCCGGGGCCGCGCACGCTCTGCACCAGACCGCTCTTGCGCAGCCGCGCGAACAGCTGCTCCAGATAGCTCAGCGAAATCTCCTGACGCGTCGCAATTTCGGCCAGCGACACGGCCCGGACCACGCCGTCGGCGTGTCCGTTCTTGGCCAGATCGGCCATCGCCATCACGGCGTATCGTCCCTTGGTCGACAGACGCATCGAGCACCTTCAAAAATCGCGCGCTTTTCAGGGCTCTTGTGCTAGAACCCGCGCCTTCGCAAAGGCGTCGGCGCGCAAGCTGGACTTAGAAAGTCCTACCGCTGCGGTCAAGTATTACGCAGTTGCGAAATGACAGTTGAACACGGATTTCGCCGCCTATGCCTGAAGTCATCCTGCCCGGCGCCTCTGGTCGTATCGAAGGCCGCTATTCGCCGGGCAAGCGCCCGAACGCGCCGATTGCCCTGATCCTGCACCCGCACCCCAAGGCGGCGGGTCATATGAACAATCCGGTCACCGTGACCCTGTACCAGCTGTTCCAGAAGCGCGGCTTCGCGACGCTGCGCTACAACAGCCGCGGCGTGGGCAAGTCGCAGGGCGAGTTCGACAGCGGCATCGGCGACGCCCTCGACTGGCTGCAGGCCAACAATCCCGGCGCCTCCCAGACCTGGGTCGCCGGCTATCAGTTCGGCGCCTACATCGGCATGCAGCTGCTGATGCGCCGGCCCGAGACGGACGGCTTCATCTCGGTCTCGCCGCCGTCGAACATGTACGACTTCAGCTTCCTGGCCCCCTGCCCCGCTTCGGGCCTGTTCCTGCACGGCACCAACGACACCGTCGTGCCGCCGGTCGAGGTCGAACGCGTCGTCAACAAGCTGCGCACCCAGAAGGGCATCATCATCGACTACGAACTGGAAGAGGGCGCGACCCACTTCTGGCAGGACCACATTGGCGCGGTCGAAACCCGCGTCGGAGCCTACCTGGACAAGCGGCTGGCTGAAAAGCCCGCCTGATCCGATCAGGGGCCCTTCGGGGCCCCTTTTCAATTCAGTACAGCAGATACGGCCGCCGCAGCTCTACCCACGCCGCCTCGTCCGGCCAGGCCAGCGCCTCCAGATCGGCCGGCGTCGAGGCTGGATCGTCGACCCATTCGCGCAGCCCCGGCCCGCCGTTGATTACGTCGATGGCCAGCTTGTCGAAGACGTATTCGTACGGGAAGTCGCGCCACAGGGCGTAACCCGCATACAGCCGCCGGATCGCCTTGAACCCCAGCGCCTGCAGCCGCCACGGCTTGAAGGCGACATGGTCATAGGCCGGGTCGTCGACGTGGATCTGCACCCCGTTGCACAGCTGGTGCACGTGTTTGTGGAAGGTCGGCTCGAACCAGCAGTCGCGCAGCCGGCATCCTTCCAGCCACTCCGGCGCGAACGCCTGCATTTCGGCGATCACCGCCCGCGCGTCGATGTCGGGCGCCCCGAAAAGCTCCAGCGGCCGCGTCGTGCCCCGGCCCTCGGACAGGGTCGTGCCCTCCAGCATTACCGTGCCCGCATAGGCGCGCGCCATCGACAGATTGGCGGCGTTCGGACTGGGGTTGATCCAGCTGCGCTCGCCGATCGGCCAGCCGAAGCCCGGCCCCTGATCGGGCGTCCAGCCCTGCATCTCGATGACGCGATATTCCACGTCCAGCTTGAAGTGGTCGATGAACCAGCGGCCCATCTCGCCAAGCGTCATCCCGTGCCGCATCGGCATCGGCCCCGCCCCCACGAAACTCTCCCAGCCCGGCAGCAGGGTCGTGCCCTCGACCGGCCGCCCGGCGGGATTGGGCCGGTCCAGCACCCATACCGCCTTGCCGTGCTTCGCCGACTCTTCCAGCACGTACAGCAGGGTCGTGACGAAGGTGTAGATGCGACAGCCGAGGTCCTGCATGTCTACCAGCAGGACGTCGAACGTCCCCATCGCCTGCCCGCTTGGCCGGCGCACCTCGCCATACAGGCTGAACACCGGAATGCCGTGCCGCGGATCGGTGAAGTCCGGGCTCTCCATCATATTATCCTGCAGGTCGCCCCGCATGCCGTGCTGCGGCCCGAACGCCGCCGTGACGTTCAGGTCGTCGCACGCCATCAGCGCATCCAGCGAATGCGTCAGGTCCGCGGTCACCGAGGCCGGATGCCCCAGCAGGGCCACCCTGCGCCCCTTCAGCGCCGCCCTCAGCTCGGGCTCGGACAGCAGGCGGTCGATGCCGAATTTCATGCGGGCTCCGGGGGCGGCAGGGTCAGGGCGAACGAGTCGGGATGGTGAAAGTCCGGCTTACCCGGCGGATGGCCCAGCGCCCAGTAGGAGATGCCGCCGTCGACGTCCTCGATGACGGCCGAAACGCCCATGCGCCACGGCCGGGGCTGCTCGCCGACGACCCGGTCGAGGTCGAACGTCGCCTTCACGTCGAGTGAAGTATCGTCCTGCGTCCGCCCGAAGTCTCGCATCTCGGCGCCGGCATGGGCGTGCATGCCTTCGCGATAGGCGGTGAAGTCATAGACGGCCCATGCCCCGGTCGGGGACAGGTTGATCTCGCAGTAGGCGCCGCCTTCCATCTCGATAAAGGCCTCGAAACAGGTCGTCCGCCACAACTCGTCGGCGCGCGCCCGGCTATGGCCTGCGGGCGTCACGACCCGCGAGACGTCGCCGGAAACAATATAGCGCAGCGCCACGGCCGGCGTTCGCGGACGCAGGATCTCCACCGCGATCTGTATCGCAGGGCCGGGCGTGTCCGGGTGTGACGTCAGGGAAACCAGCATCCTCCTTCGATAGCCGCCGCTTGACGCCGGTCAATGGCCGACGCTACCCAAGGCCCATGATCGCCGCCCACGCCCTTTCCGGCCTGTATTATCGCTCGCTGAAATAGCGAGCGGCCCGCGATCCCCTGCGCCGCACCTTCACCGGCGCGCAAACTCCCATGACGCCCGCCGGCTTCCCTGCTAACGGAGCCGCCATGAGCGACCAAGATTTCAAGTCCGACTTCCTGCGCACCCTGCGGGACCGTGGCTACATTCACCAGATCACCCATCCGGCCGAGCTGGACGCCGCCGCGACCGCCGGTGTGGTCACCGGCTACATCGGTTTCGACGCCACCGCCCCGTCGCTGCACGTCGGCAGCCTGATCCAGATCATGATGCTGCGCCGCCTCCAGCAGGCCGGCGGCAAGCCCATCGTCCTGATGGGCGGCGGCACGACCAAGGTCGGCGACCCCACCGGCAAGGACGCCTCGCGGCCCCAGCTGACCGACGAGACCATCCAGTCGAACATCGCCTCGATCCGCACCGTGTTCGAGTCAATCGCATGCTGGCCTTCGATTCGGTCAAGCTGCGGCTGGAACGCGAACAGCCGATGACCTTCCTCGAGTTCAACTACATGCTGATGCAGTCGGTGGACTTCCTCGAGCTCAACCGCGCCCGCAACTGCACCCTGCAGATGGGCGGGTCGGACCAGTGGGGGAACATCGTCTCGGGCGTCGATCTGGTGCGCCGCGTGGATCAGAAGGCCGCCTTCGGCCTGACCACCCCCCTGCTGACCACTGCTTCGGGCGGCAAGATGGGCAAGACGGCCCAGGGCGCGGTCTGGCTGAACGCCGAACAGCTGAGCCCTTACGACTACTGGCAGTTCTGGCGGAACGTCGATGACGCCGACGTGGGCAAATTCCTGCGCCTGTTCACCGACCTGCCGCTGGACGAGATCGCCCGGCTCGAGGCGCTGGAAGGCGCCGGCATCAACGACGCCAAGAAAACGCTCGCCGACGCCGCCACGACCATGCTGCACGGCCCTGACGCTGCCACCACCGCCCGCGCCGCCGCCGAGGGCGCCTTCGAGCGCGGCACGCTTTCCGCCGACCTGCCGACTGTCGAAATCCCGTCCGCCGAGATCATCGGCGCCATGATCGCCGCCGTCACCACCAAGGCCGGCCTGACCGCCTCCAACGGCGAGGCCCGCCGCCTCGCCCAGGGCGGCGGCCTGCGTCTGAACGACGAGGCCATCGTCGACGGCGCCCGCCTGATCGAGGCCGGCGACATCAACGCCGACGGCGTGCTCAAGCTGGCCGCTGGCAAGAAGAAGATCGTCCTCGTCCGCCCGGTCTGAAAGCGAACCATGTCCGAAATCATCGAAGGCCAGCAGGCCCCTGCATTCGACATGGCCACGGACGGCGGCGGACGCACGTCCCTCGCCGGGCTGAAGGGCCAGAAGATCGTCCTGTTCTTCTACCCCAAGGCCGATACGCCCACCTGCACCAACGAGGCGAAGGACTTCTCGGCCTTGGCTGGCGAGTTCGCCGCCGCCGGCGCCGTGGTTATCGGCGTCTCGCGCGATCCGGTGAAAAAACTCGACCGGTTCAAGACCAAACACGATCTGAAGGTCATCCTTGCCTCGGACGAGCCCGAGGAGGTCACCAACGCCTGGGGTGTGTGGGTTCAGAAGAAGCTCTACGGTCGGGAATACATGGGCATCGAGCGCGCCACCTTCCTGATCGACGGGGCCGGCGTCGTCCGCCGGGTCTGGCGCAAGGTGTCGGTCAAGGGCCACGTCGCCGAAGTTCTCGCAGCCGCGCAATCGCTCTGACCACGGACGTTTCTCGACAACCTCAGATGTAAACCGCGTTACATAGATTCGCGCGCTCGCCTGCGAGGGGAATTTTCCTTCCGATTACGGTCTTCGTTCGCCCGAACACATGTAATCGTGGTTAACAAAGCGTGAAGAGACTTGCCGCTCGCGCAATGCCGGGCGCATAAACCCGCCTCGTACGTGGGGGCGTTGCGTGATGACCGAACACGAGCCGACTGTCAGGCGGTCTCTGATCGGACGGTGGTTTCCGACCCGATACCTGTATCTGCGCGACGGCGACGCCGTTCGCGCCTGGGCCCTGACGCCCGGCAAACAGGTTCTGGGGGCCGTCGCCGCCGTCCTGATCGGCGGCTGGACACTCGCCGCCTCGGGCAGCCTGATCATCGACATGGCGGCCCAGAGCCAGTCCGACCGCACGGTTGCGCGCGCCCGCGCCGCGTCCGAGCGAATGAACGCCGACCTTCAGGCCCGCCTCGACAGCGCCGTCGTCCGCATGAGCGCCACCACCGGCTCGCTCGACGAAATGGCCCAGATGGTAGAGCGCCGCCACGCCGCCCTGACCCAGGTGATGGGCATGTTCAGGGGCGTCGAGGGCGCCCAGACCGCCCTGCGCCCCGCCATCACCCTCGATCCCGCCAAATCCTCGCCCGTCCAGCGCATGATTGCCGTGCGCATGGATCAGGAACGGCTGATCTCGCGCGCGGAGAACGAGGCCCGGACCCGCGCTGAACGCCTGCGCCTCGCCTTCCGGCTGGCCGGCCTGAACCCCGCCGCCTATGCGCCGCACGACACCGCCCTGGGCGGCCCTCTGGTCGAGGCCCGCGACCCCCGCGCCCTCGCCGCCGTGCTGGACGTCGACGAGGCCTTCGCCGTCCGCATCCGCCACGCCGCCGACAACCTGTCCGAAATGCGCACACTGGCCAACGCCGCCGAGGGCATGCCCTTCCGCCGTCCGACCCAGGCCCGTACCACTTCGGGATTCGGCGTCCGCTTCGACCCCTTCAACGGCCGTCCCGCCCTGCATCAGGGTCAGGATTTCGCCGCCCCGTTGAACACCCCGATCTACGCCCCGGCTCCCGGAATCGTGTCTTTCGTCGGCGTGCGTTCAGGCTATGGCAACACCGTCGAGGTTGATCACGGCCGGGGTTTCAAGACGCGCTACGCCCACCTGAACGCTACGTCGGTCGCGGCTGGCCAGAGAATTGCACTGGGCCAGCGTGTCGGCGCCATGGGAACCACAGGACGCTCAACCGGCGTTCACCTGCACTACGAGGTGTGGATGAACGGCCGCCCGCAAAACCCCGCCCGCTTCATGAGAGCTGGAGACCAACTTGTTCAACAAGACTAAATCCCCCGTCCCGTCCCCCGAGCCCCGCGCCAATACCGGTTCGGCCATTCCGCCCCTGCCCGATCTGCCGGTGCCCGGCGGTTCGACCGCCGCCGCCCGGCCGGCTGCGCCGGCCCCGGTCAGCCAGCGCGGTCTGTCGACCCTGTCGTCCGACCTCCAGTTCGACGGCAATATCACTGGCTCGGGCGACCTGCAGATCGACGGCGCCATCAAGGGCGACGTCCGCGTCGGCCGCCTGATCGTCGGCGAGACTGGCGCCATCGAGGGCAATGTGTCGGGCGACTACATCGAGATCCGCGGCCGCGTTGTCGGCGCTATCTCGGGCAAGCAGGTGAAGCTGATCGCCACCGCCTATGTCGACGGCGACATTACCGCCGAACAGATGTCGATCGACATCGGCGCCTACTTCCAGGGCCGCGTCCTGCAAGGCCGCCGGGAGGCTCCGGCCCCGACCGCCGCACCGCGTCCGGCCGCGCCGGAAGCCGCGCCTCAGGTCATCGACATGAAGCCGCCGGCCTGATCGCCACGGTTTGAAAAGACAAAAGGCCCCGGATCGCTCCGGGGCCTTTTTCATGGCCATGCCTTCGGGCTCCGGTGTCACAACATCCCTATGCTGCGCAGCCAGCTCCTGACCTGTACCGGCCAGTCCGTCGTCACGGGGTCGGAAGTCGGCCGCAATCCGAAGGCGTGGCCGCCCCTCGCGTAGATCCGCATGTCGACCGGCACGCCTGCGTCGTTGAGCGCCAGCGCATAGGCCATCGGCTGTCTGATATCGTCGACGGAGTCGTCCATCGCGTGAATGACAAGCGTAGGCGGCGCCGTTTCGCTGATCTTCACCCAAGGCTGCAGCTGAAGGTTATTCCTGCCTTCGCTGTTGTCCAACATGCGAGCCGTATAGGCGACGATCGCGAAATCAGGACGTGAGGATTGTTGGTCGGCCGCGTCGGTCAATGCATAGGTTCGCTCGTCCGTGTTGCTCATGTTGGCGACCAGATAGGCGCCGGCCGAAAATCCGATCACGCCGATCTTCTGCGGATCGATCCCGTAGTCAGGGGCGCGCTGCCGCAGCAAGGCCATCGCGCGCTGGGCGTCTTCCAGACCGAGCAGCACCTCGGGTCGCTGCTGCCGGCCATTCCGCTGCGGCCACACCTGCGGCGTCCGGTACTTCAGCACGGCGCAGGTCATGCCCTGCCGGACTGCCCAATCGCAGACCTCGGTCCCCTCCAGGTCCATGGCCACGGCGTGAAATCCACCGCCTGGCAGGACAAGCATCGTCGCCCCGGTGTTTCGCCCCTTCGGCCGATAGATGGTCATGGTCGGCCGGGTGACGTAAGTCGCCCAATGCCATCGCCGTCCTCCGACAAGAGGTGAACCATTGCCGGTCGTCTCGGGACGATCGCCGCTGTCGGGTTTTGCGAGAGGGACATTTGCGGGCCAGAGCGGAATCTGCGTACCGCCGGGGCCAGGTTGCCAAACGCCCTCCCGTTCTACCTTGGGAACTTCGAGCCTCTCAGTGGGAAGCTCGATCCTTGCAGTCGGAACCTCGACATCAGCCGTCGTATTGTCGGGTGTCGCCGGACCACAAGCGGCCGTGGCGACAACAAGTGCGAGCAGAAGGGAAGCCAGAGCTACCGGAAGCCGGGACAATTGACGCCTCCTGTCGTGCGACGAAGTGGGCCGTTCAACGCGCGGCCCGGTCGAACGCCTGCCCATATGTGTCAGGCAGGATGATCGATCGTCAAACCCTGTTCCCTACTCGACCGTCGACCCCCGCGTCTCGCCCACCCGGGCCGCCAGAGCCGCCCCCATGAAGGCGTCCAGATCGCCGTCCAGAACCCCCTGGGTGTCCGAGGTCTCGACGTTGGTCCGCAGGTCCTTGACCATCTGATACGGCTGCAGGACGTAGGACCGGATCTGGTGGCCCCAGCCGATGTCGGTCTTGGCGTCAGCCAGCGCCTGGGCCGCGGCCTCGCGCTTCTGCAGTTCCAGCTCATACAGGCGCGCCCGCAGCATCTTCCACGCCTGCTCGCGGTTCTGGTGCTGCGACCGGCCGGCCTGACACGCCACTACGGTGTTGGTCGGAATGTGCGTCAGACGCACCGCCGAGTCCGTCTTGTTGATGTGCTGACCGCCCGAGCCCGAGGCGCGGTAGGTGTCGGTGCGCACGTCGGACGGGTTGATGTCGATCTCGATCGTGTCGTCCACCACCGGCGAGACGCCGATCGAGGCGAACGAGGTGTGCCGTTTCGCGGCGGCGTCATAGGGGCTGATGCGCACCAGCCGGTGCACGCCCGATTCCGACTTCAGCCAGCCATAGGCGTTGGGCCCGGTGATCAGGATCGTCGCCGATTTGATGCCGGCCTGTTCACCGGATTCCTCGGCCTCGATCTCGACCTCGTAGCCATGGGCCCGGGCCCAGCGCGAATACATGCGCAGCAGCATGCCGGCCCAGTCGTTGGACTCGGTCCCGCCGGCGCCGGAGTTTACTTCCAGATAGGCGTCGTTGGCGTCGGCCTCACCGGACAGCAGGGCTTCCAGCTCGGCCCGCGCAGCGCGGTCCTTGATGGCCTTCAGCTGGGCGCGCGCCTCTTCAAGGGTCGCCTCGTCGCCTTCCTCGTCGGCCATTTCGGAGAGCATGACGCCCTCCTCCAGCCCGTTTTCCATTTCGCGGACGGTGTTGATCTGCGTCTCGAGACGCGAGCGATCGCGCGACACGGCCTGGGCGGCCTCGGGGTCGTTCCACAACGTCGGGTCCTCGACCCTCGCGTTCAGCTCATCGAGCTTCCTGAGTGCGACATCCCAGTCAAAGACGCCTCCTGAGCAGAGCGATGCTCTGCTCGATGTCGGCCTTCATGGCCTCGACATCCGGTCTCATCGCATTCTCCAGCGATACAAAAGTGAGGCGCGGACATAGAGCGCGCCGGGGCAAAGGGGAAGAGAAACCGGCGGGCCCTAGTAGAGCCCGGTCAGATCCTCGTCCTTCTTCGGCGGTGGCGGCGTCGGGGTCGGCGGCGGGGCCGTCGTCGCCGGCGGCGCTTCAGGCCCTTCGATCTCGCGGCGGATCACCTCATTGTAGTTCTGAGGACCCGTCGGGATCTGCTGGACCGGCGCGCGGCGCTCTTCCTCGCGGCGGCGTTCGGTGCCGGGGCGGAAGGCTTCCTCGATGCCGTTCACGGTGCGGTAGATGGCGTTGCGCGGCTTGACCCAGGGGCGCGCCGGCCGCTCACGCAGGGCTACGCGCATGAAGTCGGCGAACACAGGCACCGGCCCGGTCGCGCCCGTCTCGCCCGAGCCCAGCGGCCGGTTGTCGTCGAAGCCGATGAAGACGCCGACGACGATGTCGGACGAGAAGCCGACGAACCAGGCCGACCGGTATTCGTTGGTCGTCCCCGTCTTGCCGGCGACATAGGGTCCCAGGCTGGCGGCGCTGGCGGCGGTGCCCCGACGGACGACGCCTTCCAGCATCGAGCTCATCTGATAGGCGGTGATCGGGTCGATGACCTGCTCGCCCCGCTGTTCGAGACGCGGCGACTCCTGGCCCGTGAAGGGGCGTCCACAGTCGCGGCAGCGGCGACGGTCGGCGCTGAAGATCGTCTCGCCGTCCCGGTCCTGAACCATTTCGATCAGATAGGGGTCGACCCGCCGCCCGCCGTTGACGAAGGCGGCGTAGGCGGCCGTGAGCCGGTAGGGCGTCGTCTCGCCGGCGCCCAGCGACACCGACAGGTTGGGCTGCAGATTATCCGACACGCCCATCTTCTTCGACAGGTCGACGACGTTGCGCATGCCGATGGCCTGGGCCAGCCGCACGGTCATGACGTTGCGCGACAGCTCCAGACCGCGCCGCAGCGTCTGCGGTCCATAGTATTCGCGGCTGTAGTTCTCGGGGCTCCAGCGCGTGCCGTTCGGCCCGCCGGCGAAGCTGATCGGAGCGTCCAGCACGATCGAGGCGGGCGTATAGTCGCCCTCCAGCGCAGTCGCATAAACGAACGGCTTGAAGGCCGAGCCCGGCTGGCGATTGGCCTGGGTCGCACGGTTGAAGCTGGACAGGGCGTAGGAATAGCCGCCGACCATGGCCAGCACCCGGCCCGACTGGGGCTCGATGGCCACCAGGGCGCCGTTTACGCGGGGCACCTGCTTCAGGGCGTACTGGCCGCCCTGCGCCTCGACGAAGATCAGGTCGCCGCGCTTCAGCGGGCGGTTGGCGTTGGCCCAGGCCGCATCCTCGGTGAGCAGATAGCCCGTCAGGTCGTCCCGGGCGGTGCGGATGCGCACGCTGTTTCCGGACGCGCTCTCGACGGCGGCGGCCTCCCACGCGCGGCGCTCGGGCGGACGCTGGCCGCGCACGGCGGTCTCGCGCCAGCCCTCGGCGAAGTCTGTCGTGCCCCACGCCCCGCGCCAGCCGTGGCGGCGGTCATAGTTTTCCAGCCCCTTCATCAGGGCGTCGCGCGCCGCCGACTGTAGCTCGGGGTCCAGCGTGGTGCGCATATAGTAGCCGCCGCGGTTGACCTCCTCCTTGCCGAAGCGGGCGATGGCCTGACGGCGCGCCTCCTCGACGAAGAAGTCGGCGTCGGCGTACTGGGCCCGCCGCGGCGCGTCCTGGGTCGTCAGCGGACGCGCCCGGGCCTGAACCAGTTGCTCGTCGCTCAGCCAGCCGCTCTGGTTCATCTCGCCCAGCACCCAGTCGCGGCGGCCCTTGGCGGCGCCGGGGTGGCGTTTGGGATGATAGTTGTTCGGTCCCTTGGGCAGGGCGGCGAGGAAAGCCGCCTCATCCGGCGTCAGCTGGCTCAGCGACTTGCCGAAATAGTTGTAGGCGGCAGCGGCCACGCCAAAGGATCGGTAGCCGAGGAAAATCTCGTTCAGATACAGCTCAAGGATCTGCTGCTTCGTCAGCGTCGCCTCAAGCCGGTTGGCGAGGATGGCTTCCTTGACCTTGCGGTTGATGCTGCTCTCGTTTGTCAGCAGGACGTTCTTGGCCACCTGCTGGGTGATGGTCGAGCCGCCTTCCAGCCGCCGCCCTGTGGCCGCGTTGAACACGTTCTTGAACATGGCCCGGCCCAGACCGCCCACGTCGATGCCGCCATGGTTGAAGAAGTTGCGATCCTCGGCCGCGAGGAAGGCCTGCACCACCGGCAGCGGAATCTGCTCATACGGCACATAGATGCGCCGCTCGTCCGAAAACTCGCCGATCAGGGTTCCGTCGCCCGCATAGACCCGCGTCGCCGTCGCCGGCCGATAGTCGGCCAACTCGGATGCATCCGGCAGATCATGGAACAGCCAGGCCGCATAGACAGCGACGATCAGCCCCGCCAGCGCAATCGCGCCCAGCAGGGCGACACCCGCCATTACGAACCAGCGTTCAGCAATCTTCACCGCAGTCTCCGAAAGGCGCGCCCCTTCAGACGGGTTTAGCTTGCGTCGTCGGCGACCGCCATAGGCCCCTTGCGCCCATCCGGTGCGACGGCCCGCCGCCTGTCACGCCGCGGCCACGGCCCCTGCGTCGACGCGCGTCACTAGACCCGTCGCGGCCGCCGCGGCAGGCCCTCCTCGCACTCCAGCGCCGCACGGTCCCATCCAGCCAGATCGGCCGCCGCTTCATATGTGGTTTGCAGGAACGACAGCAGGGCCGCGTCCGGGTCCGGAGCGGTCCGCACCGCCTCATAGGGCAGCAGGAACTCCCCCAACGCAGGATCAAACCGCGCTTGCGCCGGCGCCACGGCGGCGGACGCAAATCCCTCGGGCGTCGGGTAGGCGTAGGCGTAGAAGCAGGGCCCCTCCACGCCGCCTCCGCCCGGCCAGAAGCCCGCGCTGGAAACCTCGTGCGAATAGGCTTCGCGAGTGATGTCGTCGGGCAGATGGGGGATGCCGCCCGGATGCAGGGGGGCCGGACGGCCGGAGAAGCGCGTCACCGCCATGTCGAACCCGCCCCAGAACAGATGCACCGGACTGCATTTGCCAAGGAATCGCGACCGGAAGCGGTTCAGCACCTGGTCCACCTGAACCAGCGCGCGCCAGTAGTCACGAGCGACATCGGCGTCGTAGTCGCGGCGGCGCGTGTCCTGCGGGAACGGCGTCGCCTCGGCCATCTCATTGGGCCTCGCCACGATCGTCGTTGCGACCCCGAGGCCCGCCAGCGCGTCCATCACACCGGTATGGAAGTCCGCCGGACTGCACGATGTCAGTTCGATCCGGCGCTCTCCGCCATCGCTCACCCGGATCACCAGCTCACCGACGACGAGGTCGAACTCCAGATCGAAACTGACCCCGTCATGCGGGATGAGCGAGGTCGCCAGCCCGCGCGCCGACACATGAAGCGTCGTGTGCCATGAGTGATTGAGCCACGGGGTCCGGGCCAGCCGCACCTTGCCGACGATCTGCGTCCACAGTTGCAGCGTTTCCGCCGTCGGCCCCAGCAATGGAGACGAAAGGTCAGGCCAGGCCTGCGTGATCGCGTCGGATGTCATCCCGGGCCTCCCTGTTCAGCTGCACGGCGTTCCAGTTCCAGTCGCGCGGCGGCCAGGACATCGGCGTCCATATCGCCCTGCCCGGCCATCCAGCGCAGATAGTCCCCGGGCGGTTCGGACCAGGGCCTGCCGCGATGCTTGCCGAAAGGAATACGGTCCAGCCGCCGCGGCTCCGCAGTCCAGGCGATCATTTGCTCGACCGTCGCCTCCTTCAGCAGGTCGATCAGCAGATGCGCCGTCACCCAGGCGTCCGGCCCGGCCCGGTGCGCTGGATTGGCCAGCGCCGGATCGAGATCAAGCCCGCGCCAGTAGCGCAGCACCTGATTGGAATGTCCCGGCGCCTGCGGCCACACGGCCTTGGCCGAGCGCACGGTGCAGATCCACGGCAGGCCGCCATGGGCCGTATCGGCGATGAAGCCCCGCTCGAACCGCGCCGCATGCGCCACCATCACATCGGCGCGCTCGGCGCCGAACATCTCGCGCAGCGCATATTCGTCGCAATGCGGATCGGCGTCGCAGAAATGGGCCGGCGTCAGGTGATGAACCGCCATGGCGTGGAACGAGATCTCGCCACGCGGCCGGAACAGCTTCGCCACCGGCGGCAGGGCCTTCCAGCTCTCTCCGTCCCGCACCACGTCGACGATGCCGACCTCGATGATCTCGGCGGTCCGGTCTCCCCCGGTGGTTTCAAGATCGACGACTCTCAGACGCATCGGCCGGAGATAGGCAATCTCCGGCCGAAACGCATCCTGTCGATCAATGGACGCCGATCAGTTGGGCGCCGGCGTCGCCGAGAAATCGAACTGCGGATCCTGCTGGCGGCGCGGCCCCGCGCCGAAGGCGTAGGTCAGGCCGACATACCAGGCCCGCCCGCCAAAGGTGCGCTCGGTCCGGTCGCGGAAAGTCGCCGTCTCATAGGTGGTGACGTCGCCGAAGTTGTCGAACAGGTCCCGCACCGTCGCCTGGAAGGCCAGTTTCTCGGTCAGCTTGCGGCGATAGCCGAGGTTGATCGTCGCCTCGGTCTCGCGCGTGCCCTGGGCCTGCAGGGTATCGCCCTGCCAGACACCGGCGATCTGCAGGAAGTCCTCGGCCGTCGGTTGCCAGTTCAGATTGCCTCGGCCCGACACCACATTGGCCTCGCTGTCCGCGGCGCCGGGAATGCCGGCGGCGTCGATCTCCTGCCGGAACACATTGATGCTGGCGTTGTAGCGCAGGGTCGAGTGCAGGCGGCCGTTGGCGACCAGCTCGACGCCCATGTCCCGCCGCGACCCCAGGTTCTCGGGCCGGGTCAGCAGCACGCCGCCGCCAAGGTCCGTCACCACGTCCGTGAACGCCCCCGAAGTGTCGCGGAAATAGGCTGTCGCCTGATAGAAGGTCTGGCCTGCCCGCAGCTGCCACATGACCTCGAACGAATCTGTCTCCTGCGGCTCCAGATCGGGATTGCCCGACCGCAGGTTCAGCGGGTCCTGATAGCTGACGAACGGATTCAGCAGGAAGGGCGGTGGCCGCTGGATGCGCTTGCTGTAGCTGCCGCGGACCGACTGGGTGTCGGTCAGTTGATAGGTGGCGTGCAGGGTCGGATAGGCGCGGAAGTAATTTTGCTCGCTGGTGATCCCCGTCGTGACCTGGTTGAGCTCGATATCGGCATATTCGAGCCGCAGACCCAGCTGGGCCGAGATCTTGCCGAACGGACGTTCCCAGGTGGCGTAGACGGCGTGAACCGCCTGCTGCGCCTCGAAACGGTTGGTGACGAAGGGATCGGGCACCAGGGCGTCCGGCGCCGGGCCGCGGCTGGCCGCATTGTCGAACGCCGCGTCGCGCGTTTCCAGCTCGTAGCCGGCGCGCAGCTTGCCGTCGTTCGGCATCGGCCGGACATAGGCGCTGGTGAAGCCGACAAGGTTCAGCCGGTTGCGATTGTCCTGCTGCTCATACACCGGCGCGGAGGCCGGCAGGGTGAAGTCGTATTCCGTCGTCAGCGAAAAATGACCACGGTTGCGATCGACCCGCAGTTCGTTCGTCCATTCGTGGCCCTGATCGTCGAACCGGCGCAGCACGCGCCCCGTGACGCCGATATTGTCTCCCTCGAACGCGAACTGACCGTCGCGGGTGTACTGGCTCAGTGGGGTCCCGGCGCCGGTACGCGTGTCATAGGTCTCAAGCCCGCCGCCGCCGTTCTCGATCAGATTGCCGCGCACCTCCGTGGTGAGCTGGATCTGGTCGGTCAGCCGGTATTCGGCGCCCAGCCTCAGAAACTGGACGTCGACTTCCCCGTCGATGTTCTGGGTCTGGGCCGTCGTCTGCGTCACCGCGCCGGCGGGATTAAGGCTTTCGCGCAGCCGATCGAACGTCTGCTGCGCCAGGTCATGACGGCTGCCCAGATCGCCTGACAGCGTCAGCTTGTCCTTCTGCCATGAGCCGCTCAGCCCGGCATTCCAGCGCCCGCCGTCCCCGACGTTGGCACGCACCGAGCCGGTGGTCACCGCGCCCTGCGGCACGGTGCTGGGCTTGGTGATCAGATTGATCACCCCTCCAGAGCCCTCGGGACTGTAGGCCGCCGACGGATTGGTCATCACCTCGATGCGGGCGTACTGGTCGGCCGGCAGCGACAGCAGCGCCTGCGCCCGCCCTTCGCCGGTCAGCACGCCCGAAGGCCGCCCGTCGACCAGAATGGTCACATTGGCGTCGCCGCGCAGGGACACGTTACCCTGTGGGTCGACGTCCACCGACGGGATGTTTCGCAGGGCGTCGGCGAGGCTGCCCGTCTTCGCCTGCAGGTCGTCGGCCAAGCTGTAGCTGGTCGAGTCGATGGAACTGCGGACATCGGTCTGCCGTGCGCTGACGACCACGTCCTCGACGGTCGTCGCCTCCCCCTCGGGCGCGGGCGCCGGCGTCTGGACCGCCGGAGCGGGAGCCGGCGTCTGCGCGGGCGGCGGCGTCGCCGTCTGGGCCAGAACCGGCCCCGCCGAGGTCACGATCGCCGCGCTCGCAAGCAGCAGCAGTTTGAATGAAGTCATGGGACGCTCCCCCGTTGAGCTTTCGGGACGCGGCCCCGTATGAGTTGTAACGGCTATAGAGAGCCGGTTTATGGCGACAGTTACTTCTTCGTCATGCTCAAGGCAGGATCAGGCCTCACCGAACATTGCCGTTCCGTAATCATTACTTTTAGTTCATCTCAAACGCGGACCACACTGATCCGCCTCCTGGACAAGCTGGATTCGCCGCTGAGCGGCATGAGCAGGAGATGAGCAATCGCTGAAAAGCGCCTTGATCGCCCCGTTTGCCGTCACCCCGGGGCGCGTAGCGACCCCGGGACCCAGCGGCGCGCGAAAGCGCGAACCGAAGGTCGGCGCGCAGCAGCCAACCTGTCGGGAGCGACCCGGTTCCCGGCTGTCAAAGCAAGACAACCAACGCCCGGGACCCGATCGGTCGCAGAGCGCCGATCGGGACGTCAGGGACGAGGGGATACTCGTCCGGTCCAGGGACCGTGTCGCAAGCACGGCCCGCACCCCGGAGGCGCTGCGGTAAGGCGATAAGACCGCCACCGGACGCAAGCTTCCGAACAATCTCCACGCCGAGCGTCCGGCCCTTGGCCGAAACGGTTCGTCTCCTCTGATCTCCGGGCCTCGGGTCCGGCGCTCTGCACGCCTTCCCACCCTCGCGCCGGCCGGCGCGGGGCTGTCTCCGCACGCCTGCATTCAGAGAGGAGAGCCCGCCGTGCCCAAACCCCGTCCGCCCCGACCGCCGGCGCCGCCGCGCGCCGATCCCGAACTGGTCCGGCTCGTGCGGAAGAGCTGGCCGCTCATCCAGTGGCGGGAGGCCGTCAGCCGGGGATCGGCGCCATCTGCACGGGCAAGGGCCCTTGGCACATCACCGAGGACTATTACATCCGGGCCGGGCACAACCTGATCGCAAAAGGCTTTTTGCCGCCGCCTGGCTTCCCGGAGGACAAGTACTGAGGGCCGTTATGGCGGACCCTACGGCTGCCCCGACGCCCCGTTCGACGCCATCTGCAGGCTGCCGGCGGGCTCACGGAAATAACGGTCGATGCCCTCGGCCACGGCCCGCATCAGTCGGCGGCGGGCGCGACTGTCGTTCAGGAGCCGCTCGTCCTCGGGATTGGTGATGAAGCCCATCTCCAGCAATACGGCCGGTACGTCGGGGGCCAGCAGGACGGCGAGGCCGGCGTCGCGGTGGCTGCGGCGCAGCATCGGATGGTCGGCGCCCTCCAGCTCGCCCAGCAGAGTCCGGGCCAGCTGGGCCGAGCGGTTCTGGGTCGCGCGCTGGGTCATGTCCAGCAGGATGCGATCCACCGACGCGTCGCGCCCCGGCAGGTTCAGGCTGCGCTGCCAGTTTTCACCGCGCGTGAACTCACGCACCGCCCGGCCCGCGCCCTGTTCGGACAGCGTGTAGACGGAGGCGCCGCGCGTGGCCGGATCGGAACCGGCGTCGGCGTGCAGGCTGATAAACAGGTCGGCGTCGGCCTGTCGGGCGATGGCCACGCGGCGATACAGGTCCACATAGGCGTCGCTCTCGCGCGTCAGCCGCACGCGGTAGCGGCCGGTGCGTTCCAGCTCCTGCTTCAGGGCTTGGGCCGCCGCCAGGGTCACGGCGCTCTCATTGATATGGGCGCCGCGCGCGCCGGGATCGCGGCCGCCGTGGCCGGCGTCGATGTAGATCAGCGGCCGTTCGGCGGATCGGGTCGGCGTTCTCGGCGCGGCGCGCGAAGGGGCGCGGGTCGGGGTCCGGCCGGTGGCCTTCAGATCGATCACATAGCGGTAGTGGGCGATGCCGTCGCCGGGCGGCAGCAGGAAGCGGCGCTCGATTTCGGCGCTGGTGGCGAGGTCCAGCTCGACCCGCGAGGCCACGCCGGCCCCCGCTACGCGCCAACCACGCACCAACCCCGTGCCCGTTCCGGTCAGTCCGCGCTGCGGCGTCACGCCGGCCAGCGACACCACGACCTGGCCCTGATCGCCGGACTGGATCACCTGTCCGCGGGCGGTCCGGTCCAGATCGACCACAACCCGCGTATGCTGGGCGTCGCCGCCGAAGCGGACGCGCAGCACCTCGCCCATGGCGCCCGAGGCCAGACCGCGCCCGGCCGCGAACACGGCGACGCAGAAAACGACCGCGGCCACAGCCGCCATCGCCCACTCGCGAACGCCCCAACGCGTCAGGTTGATACGCAACAGTCCGTGCATTCGACGGGAACCCACCTTCTTGGTTGGCTCCATGATGACTCAACGTCGTCGACAACGGGTTAAAGCGCGCAACGCTTTTAATTTACACGCGCAATGCCTATGCTTGTTGTGTCCGCGAACGATCGCGCCCCCTGATTTCAGGCCGGGCGCGCCCTCCTCGCGGCGTGTTTTCACTGATCCGAGAGCTGGCCGGGGTAGCACCCGCCGGTTTGAAGACGGGACCGGGACGCCCTTTCGACGGCGCGTCCGGCCCCAGGACCGTACCGAACCCCATGGGCCCTACCGCCTGCGCTCCCTTCCGGTTTGAAACAACCGACCTCGCCCGCGGCCATCGCCGCGGCGACGGGACTGCGTCTGCGCCTGCCCGCAATCCCATTCGGCGAGCCGCCTGCCCCCTTCGCTGGGATGGCCGAGCGCGCCAGAAAGACACCTTCCATGTCAAAGACCATGTTGATCGACGCCGCCCACGCGGAGGAGACCCGCGTAGCCATCGTCGAGGGCCGTCAGGTCGAGGAATTCGACTTTGAATCCCGCGCGAAGCGCCAGCTTCGCGGCAATATCTACCTCGCCAAGGTCGTTCGCGTAGAGCCCAGCCTCCAGGCTGCGTTCGTGGAATACGGCGGCAACCGCCACGGCTTCCTCGCCTTCAGCGAAATCCACCCCGACTATTACCAGATCCCCGTCGCCGACCGCGAAGCCATCATGGCCGAGGCGCACTCGGAAGATGACGAGCACGACGAACACGCCCGCGACCACGCCGACGACGAATCCGAAGGCGGCATGGCGGAAGAAGAGCGGCTGAAACGCCGCCTGATGCGCCGCTACAAGATTCAGGACGTCATCAAGCGCCGTCAGGTCATGCTGGTGCAGGTCGTCAAGGACGAGCGCGGCGGCAAGGGCGCGGCCCTGACCACCTGGCTGTCGCTGGCCGGCGGCATCTCGCGCAAGATCACCCAGGCCACCGACCGCAAGCGCCTGAAGGCCGCCGCGGCCGCCCTGCACGTGCCGCAGGGCATGGGCCTGATCATCCGCACCGCCGGCGCCAAACGCACCAAGGCCGAGATCAAGCGCGACTACGAATATCTGCTGCGCCTGTGGGAAACGATCCGCGAAACSACGCTGAAATCGAACGCCCCCTCGATCATCTATGAGGAAGAAAACCTCGTCCGCCGCGCCGTGCGCGACATGTTCGACAAGGATTTCGACGGCATCCAGGTCGAGGGCGTCGAGGGCTTCAAGGARGCGCGCGACTTCATGCGCGTGCTGATGCCCTCGCAGTCGAAGAAGGTGCAYCTGTATCAGGGCGCCCGGCCGCTGTTCGCGACCAACGGCATCGAGGAGATGCTGACCCAGATCCACCAGCCGGTCGTGCCGCTGCCGTCCGGCGGCTATCTGGTCATCAACCAGACCGAGGCGCTGGTCGCCATCGACGTCAACTCGGGCCGTTCCACCAAGGAACGCAACGTCGAGGCCACCGCCACCAAGACCAATATGGAAGCCGCCGTTGAAGCGGCCCGCCAGCTGCGTCTGCGCGACCTCGCCGGCCTGATCGTCATCGACTTCATCGACATGGATGAGTCGAAGAACAACCGCACCGTCGAGAAGGTGCTCAAGGACGCGCTGGCCAAGGACCGCGCCCGCATCCAGATGGGCCGCATCTCGGGCTTCGGCCTGATGGARATCAGCCGYCAGCGCCGCCGTCTCGGCGTTATCGAGGGCGCCACCGAGGTCTGCCCCCACTGCCAAGGCGCCGGACGCGTTCGCTCGGCCGAAAGCGCCGCGCTGATGACCCTGCGCGCCGTSGACATCGAGGCCGGCAAGAACGGCGCGGGCTCGGTGAACCTGCGCCTGTGCACGGCCGTGGCCCTCTACATCCTGAACCACAAGCGCGACTATCTGCAGCGCCTGCTGGCCCAGCGCGGCCTGAACGTCGTCATCCAACGAGGACTTCGTCCCGCAGGAACGCCCCGAGGCCTTCATCGACCTCGACGACGACTTCGACGACAGCGCGTTCGAGGATGAAGACGACGGCGACGACGAGGAATTCATTGCCGACGACGACGCCCTCGACCGCGAGGACACGGACGACGACGAACCCCGCGAACGCGCCGAGCGCGCCGAAGGCGAAAACGGTCGCGGCCGTGGCCGTCGTCGTCGCGGCGGACGTCGCGACAGCGCCGAAGCCTCGACTGACGACACCGCAGCTACTGCCCCCGCCGCTGGCGAGGATGACGACGACAGCGAAAGCGGTCGTCGTCGCCGTCGCGGACGCCGCGGCGGACGCCGGGTGCGTGAAGAAGGCGGCGAGCGCGACGGGTTCAACTGGGTGCGCGGCCGGACGCCGTCGCTCGAGGATCCCTACGTCTGGTTCGATCCCATCAACCCCGAGCGCACCGAGCCGCGCGCGGAGGCCGACGCCACGCCTGCCGGCGATGTCGATGAAGTCGTCGGCGAACGGCCCGAGGGCGAGATCGGCGGCGAACGCGGACCCCGCTCGCGCCGTCGTCGTGGACGCGGCCGCGGTCGGGATCGCGGCAACGAGGCCGGCCTGACCCACGAGACCAAGGTCGAAACGCGCGCCACCAACGAAGGCATGCCGCCCGACGGCTCTGTGGACACGCCGATGGCCGTCGTCATCGACGACGCCGCCGATGTCGCGCCTGTCGCCATCCCGGAAGAGCCCAAGCGCCGGCGCGTTCGCCGCAAGGTCTCGGCCAGCGCCACCCCCGAGTCGGAAGCCGAGGCCGTCACCGCCCCGATCGAGCCCAACGAGGCGGAACCGGAAGCCGCGCCTGCCGTGCTGGACGTCACCCCCGCCCAGGCGGTCGAGGCCGCCGAAGCGCCGGTCAAGCCGGAGCCCGCGCCTGCTCCGGTCGTCGAGCACGTGCCGGCTCCGCAGCCGGAAGTCGACGTCGCCGCCCTGATCGCTGATGATCCGAACCAGATCGTCGCCCCTCCCGAAAAGCCGAAGCGCGGATGGTGGCGCCGCTGAAACGCCGTGATTAGGTTGTGACCATCGGCCGGGCGGGGGCGTATAGTTGGGTTTGAGGAGTTCGCAGTGAACTGGCTGTCCCGAAACGCCGCCCGTCTGTCAGGCGCTGTCGCCGTCGCCGGCCTTGTGCTGGCGGCGGCCTCGCCGGCTGCGGCCCAGAGCGCGATTCGCGACACCGAGATCGAGGGCATCATTCATGAGTGGACGGACCCTGTGCTCGTCGCCATGGGGCTGGAGCCGTCCGAGGTCGAGATCCTTCTGATCAATGAGAACGACCTCAACGCATTCGCGACGCGTGGCCGGATCATGGGCGTCAACACCGGCCTGATCCTCAAGACCCGCAACGCCAACGAACTGCTTGGCGTCCTCGCCCACGAGGCCGGGCACATCAAGAACCGCCACACCCTGCGTGACGGAGCCCAGGGCGCCGGCATGCAGCCGATGCTGATGACTATGGCGCTGGGCGCACTGGCCATCGCCGCGGGCGCCCCGGACGCCGGGGCGGTCCTGCTGGGCAACAGCCAGTATTTCGGCACTCTCAGCGCCCTGCGCTACATGACCCACCAGGAGGGCGAGGCCGACAACACCGGCGCGCGCGCGCTCCAGAACGCCGGCGAATCCGGTCGCGGGCTGGTCTCCTTCTTCGAGAATTTCCGTTCGCAGGAAGTGTTCTCGGACGCTCGCCGCTACCCCTATTTTCGCAGCCACCCCCTGTCGTCCGACCGGATCGAGAACCTGCGTCGCTTCGTGGCCGAGCAGTCGAACTACAATCATCAGGACAGCCCGGAACGCATCGCCGAACACGCGCTGATCCTGGCCAAGATTCATGCCTTTATGGACGCGCCGAACCAGACACTGCGGGACTACCCCGAGACTGACACGTCCTTCCCCGCACGGTATGCGCGCGCCATCGCCTGGTATCGTGACGGTCAGACCGACAGGGCGCTGGCGGCCGTCGACGCCTTCCTGACCGAGCAGCCCGAGAACCCCTATTTCTGGGAACTGAAGGGCCAGATCCTGTTCGAGGAAGGCCGGCCGGCCGAGGCCATCGGCGCGCACCAGCGCTCGGTCGAGATCAAGCCCGACGCCCCCCTGTTGCGCATCAATCTGGCCCACGCGCTGATCGAAACGCATGACCCTTCGAAGCTGGACGAGGCCGTGAACCAGCTGAAGCGGGCCACGGCTCTGGAACACGACAACACCATGGGCTGGCGTCTGCTGAGCCAGGCCTACGCCAGCCAGAACAAGGAAGGCGAAGCCCGCCTCGCCTCCGCCGAGATGTATTTCGCCATGGGCGCCGAACAGCAGGCGACCCAATTCGCCTTGCGAGCCCGCGACATGCTGACCCCGGGCACGGCCGAATGGACCCGCGCCATGGACATCGTCTTCGCGTCCGGCGCGACCCAGGACGACATTGACGACGTCGACCGCCGCAACAGCCGCCGTGACCGCGGCGGCGTCATTCCCGCCGCCGGCTGACCCCTTTTCCGAGACCGATATGACCGACGCGCCTGACCAGACGCCCGCGCGAGACCGCGGCTTTTTCGATCGTCCCCGCGCGGCGATGGCCTCCATGGCCGTGTCCGTCGTCGCGCTCGGGCTGGCGGCGGCGCCCTATGCTACGGGCGGCGACTTTGACGGTCGGGTGCGCACCTATCTGCTGAAGAACCCTGAAATCCTGCAGGAAGTCAGCGCCGCGCTGCAGGCGAAGGAAGACGGCGCCCGCACGGACGCGATCAACCAGCGCGCGGCCGCCAACCCCTCCCTGCTGGCCGTCAGCGCGCAGGACCCTGCTTTCGGGCCTGCCGACGCGAAGGTCACGGTCATCGAGTTCTTCGACTTCCGCTGCCCCGGCTGCAAGGCGACGGCGCCGGACGTGCTGCGCCTGATGCAGGCCCATCCCGACGTGCGCTTCGTCTTCAAGGACTGGCCGATCCTCGATCGCGGCAACGACGACGTCTCGCACTACGCCGCCCGCGCCGCACAGGCCGCGCATCGGGAGGGCAAGTATCTGGCCGTGTTCCGCGCCCTGATGGCCGAACCTGCGCTGAGCAAGGCCGCCATTGACCGCATCCTCGCGGCCAACGGCATAGCTGCCCCTGCGGCGCAGGCGGCGATGTCGAGCCCGCAGACGGCGCGCCATCTGGCGGATGTCCAGACCTCGGCTTCGGGCCTCGGCCTGCTCGGCACGCCGACCTTCTTCGTCGACGGCCGCGCCAACGCCAGCATCCAGCCCGCGGACATCGATCGCGCCATCCGGGCCGCCAAGGCGCGCTAGCCGATCGCGCCCACGCAGCCCTCGTCGCCGCCGACCGGGAGGACGGCGTCGGTGAGGGACAGGGTCCAGCCGTGGTGGGTCGCCAGACCGAGCCGACGAATGCCGCCGCCGTCTCCGGCGTCGCCGCCGGCGTCCACGATCACGCGCCGCCCGGTCGGCAGCGCCGCCGGGTCGATCTTCCCGACCGCCAGAGCTGTCGGCGTCGCGCCGCCGAAGCCATCGAATACGCTCAGCATCGACCAGTCGCGGCGCAGGCCGATCCACCAGGCGCTGTCGGCGTTGACCGCCAGCACGGCGACGCCATGGCCTTCGGCGGCCCAGGCGAGGGCGGCCTCGGGATCGCGGACCGCGCGCATGTCGGCCGCGGCGCCGAAGCGCAGACGGGCCCCGTCGAAGGCGCGGGTCGGCTCGATCGGCGACCAGACCTGAACCTTGATCCGGCCCTGACGCGCCAGACCCCAGCCGACGATCTGCCGCCACAGGGATTCCACGGCCTCGCGGTTGTCGGGCCGGGCCTTGTCGAGCATGCGCGCCAGCACCGCCTGCTCGCGGTCAGGGCGCAGCTTCACATGGGGGCCGGCGGGCGCGTCCTTGGCCTGACCGACGCGGGCGGCGATGGCGAGGCGGCGCTCGAACAGGGCCAACAGCTCGTCGTCGAGGCGGTCGATTTCGTGACGCAGGGCCGCCAGGGCCATGTGTTCGGGCGAGATGTCGGTGACGGGCGCGCCGGAAGGCGTCGGCCAGACTTGCTGGAGGGCGGGCTTGGTACTGGAATGGGGCACGGGAGAGGGCTTTCGATTTCGATTTCGGCGCTGAAGAGTTTTGCGAGCCGCCGCCCCGTCACGGGGCGGTCGCCGGCGAGGCCGTCAGGACGATGTCCCCGACGCCTCAGCCGGCGTATCGAAAGCCGTAGAAATACAGGTCCGCGGCCGCGAAAACGCGGGCGAATGCAGTCGCAGCAATGGCTTGCGAACGGACCATGGCCCTCAAAGGCCGCATGGATCGTGCGGCGTCAAGCCGGATTGGCGCTGAGCAGGACAAATCGCGTCCGGTTATCTTCGGAATCCTGCAGATCGTTGCGCAGGATCGACAGTTCGTAGACCTCGGCCGCGCGGGTGGGGGCGACGGCGGCGCGGGTCAGGTCGCCGGCCTCGGATACGGCGCGAGCAGCACCGGCGGTGTCGAAGGCCTCGACCGGGGTCAGGCCCATGGCGGCGAGGGTTTCCGGGCACTGGCGCAGGGCGGCGGGGTGGCTTTCGGCCGTTTTCACACTGCGGAGGGAGGCTCCCGGCGGGGCCATCAGGGCCAGCCGGATCGGGCGCCAGACTTCGGACACGACGGTCAGGCCGGCGGCTTCGACGAGCGATGCGGCCGGCTCGACGCGGCCGATTGTGGTGTTCTCGACCGGGATCAGGGCGCAGCCGACCTCGCCGGTCTTCAGGGCGTCGAGCGCGCCCTCGAACGAGTCATAGGGCACCGCCTCGTCCCACGGACGCAGGTCGAGGCAGGCTTCGTGGCTGAAGGCGCCGGGCGCGCCCTGGTAGGCGCAGCGGCCGCCGGCTTCGTCGCCCGAAGGTTTGCCGACGCCGTCCATCCTACGCCGCCTCCGACTGCGACCGCCGTCCGGCCTTCAGCCGTTCGGCGACAAGGAAGGCCAGTTCCAGCGACTGGTCGGCGTTCAGGCGCGGGTCGCAATGGGTGTGATAGCGGCTGGACAGGTCGTCCTCGGTCAGGGCCTGGGCGCCGCCGAGGCATTCGGTGACGTTCTGGCCGGTCATTTCGAGGTGCACGCCGCCCGGGTGGACGCCCTCGGCCTCGGCCACGTCGATGAAGCCGCGGACCTCGGCCAGGATGCGTTCGAACGGCCGCGTCTTGTAGCCATTGCCGGCCTTCAGCGTGTTGCCGTGCATGGGATCGATCGACCAGACCACGCGCCGGCCCTCGGCCTTCACCGCCTTCATCAGGCGCGGCAGGCGGTCGCCGACCTTGTCCGCGCCGAAGCGGCCGATCAGGGTCAGGCGTCCGGGCGTGTTGTCCGGGTTCAGGGCGTCGATGAGCGGCAGCAGGTCTTCCGGCTCCATCGTCGGGCCGCACTTCAGGCCGACGGGGTTCTTGATCCCAAGGACGAACTCGACGTGGGCGCCGTCCAGCTGACGGGTGCGCTCGCCGATCCAGACCATGTGGGCCGAGGTGTCGAACCATTCGCCGGTCGCCCCGTCGAGGCGCGTCAGGGCGCTTTCGAGATTCAGCAGCAGGGCCTCATGGCTGGTGAAGACCTCGACGCGGCTCAGGTCCGGATGGCTTTCGGGCGTGACGCCGACGGCCTCCATGAACGTCAGGGCCTCGGTGATCTTGTCGGCCAGCTCTCGGTATTTGTGGCCGTAGGCGCTGTCAGCCGCGAAGCCCATGGTCCAGCGGTGGATGTTGTACAGGTCGGCGTAGCCGCCGCCGGCGAAGGCGCGCAGCAGGTTCAGGGTCGAGGCCGACTGGTTGTAGGCGCGTAGCAGCCGCTGCGGATCCGGCAGGCGCTCTTCGGGCGTGAAGGCCATGCCGTTGATGATGTCGCCGCGATAGCTGGGCAGGGTCTGGTCGCCGATGGTCTCCAGCGAGGACGAGCGCGGCTTGGCGAACTGGCCGGCGATGCGGCCGACCTTCACCACCGGCTTGCCGCCGGCGAAGGTCAGGACCACCGCCATCTGCAGGATCAAGCGGAAGGTGTCGCGGATGTTGTCGGTCGAGAACTCCTTGAAGCTCTCGGCGCAGTCGCCGCCCTGCAGCAGGAAGGCGTTTCCGGCCTCGACCTGGGCCAGTTTGGCGGTCAGATGCCGCGCCTCGCCCGCAAAAACCAGCGGCGGCAGGGCCCGAAGCTCGTCCTCGACGCGGCCGAGGGCGCCCATGTCCGGATAGTCCGTCGGCATCTGCACGACGGGTTTTTGTCTCCAGCTATCGGGGGTCCAGCGCGTACTCATGCCCTAAGGATAGGCGCTCGCANCCGACCTTCACCACCGGCTTGCCGCCGGCGAAGGTCAGGACCACCGCCATCTGCAGGATCARGCGGAAGGTGTCGCGGATGTTGTCGGTCGAGAACTCCTTGAAGCTCTCGGCGCAGTCGCCGCCCTGSAGCAGGAAGGCCTCGCCCGCCTCCACCTGCGCGAGCTTGGCGGTCAGGTGGCGGGCCTCGCCGGCGAAGACCAGCGGCGGCAGGGCGCGAAGCTCGTCCTCCACGCGGCCAAGCGCGGCCATGTCCGGATAGTCCGTCGGCATCTGCACGACGGGTTTTTGTCTCCAGCTATCGGGGGTCCAGCGCGTACTCATGCCCTAAGGATAGGCGCTCGCACCGCCCGGGACAACGAAGGCCGTGTCGCAGGCATAGGTCCGGTGCGCGCGAGAGCCCGAATGGGCGAAAAAAACAGTCTCATGAGTCTAATGAGTCTCATCCGGTACCCGCCGCCTCGCCCGTTCCTCGAGCCATCGCAGCAGACTGGCAGACCGGCATCCGAGCAAGCTGACGAAAGGNTGCACGACGGGTTTTTGTCTCCAGCTATCGGGGGTCCAGCGCGTACTCATGCCCTAAGGATAGGCGCTCGCACCGCCCGGGACAACGAAGGCCGTGTCGCAGGCATAGGTCCGGTGCGCGCGAGAGCCCGAATGGGCGAAAAAAAACAGTCTCATGAGTCTAATGAGTCTCATCCGGTACCCGCCGCCTCGCCCGTTCCTCGAGCCATCGCAGCAGACTGGCAGACCGGTGCGTCAGTATTGGACGTCCCTACCCCGCCGAGGTGTTGTTCGACTGCTTTTCCTTCAGCGTGACCAGTTCCTCGGCCATGGTCGGGTGGACGGCGCAGGTGGCGTCCCACTGGGCCTTGGTCAGGCCCGCCTTCACCGCGATGGCGGCCAACTGGATCATTTCGGGCGCTTCGGGGCCGACGATGTGAACGCCGACCACCTTCTGGCTCTCGGCGTCGACGACCAGTTTCATCAGCACCCGCTCGTCCGAGCCGGTGAAGGCGTATTTCATCGGCCGGAAGCGGGTGACATAGACATCGACGGCGCCGGGGCAGGAATGGCGCGCCTCCGACTCCGACAGGCCGACCGCGCCGACCGGCGGCTGGCTGAAGACGGCGGTGGCGACGGCCTCATAGTCGAAATGCTGCGGGTTGTTCCGGAAGACCGTCTCATGGAAGGCCACTGCCTCGCGGATGGCGACGGGCGTCAGGTTCATCCGGTCAGTGACGTCGCCGATGGCCCAGATGTTGTCTGCGCTGGTCTTCGACAGCGTATCCACCTGGATCGCGCCCTTGTCGTTCAGGGCCACCCCGGCGGCTTCGAGGCCGAGGTCCTTCACATGCGGAACGCGGCCGGTGGCGAACATGACCACGTCGGTCTCGATCTCCATGCCGTTTCCGAGCTTGTTCACCAGCCCCGTCGCGGTCTTCTCGATGGCCGTGTGCTGGCAGCCGAGGATGACCTTGATCCCGCGCTTCTCGATCTCGCCGGCCAGATGGGCGCGTACGTCGTCGTCAAAGCCGCGCAGGATGTTGGGGCCGCGGTAGATCAGGGTGGTCTCGACGCCGAGGCCGGCGAAGATGCCGGCGAACTCCACGGCGATGTAGCCGCCGCCCGCGATCAGAATGCGTTTCGGCAACTCCGGCAGGTGGAAGGCCTCTTCCGAGGTGATAGCGTGCTCTATGCCGGGCATGTCTTCGGGCATCCACGGACGGCCGCCGGTGGCGATGAGTATCTTCTCCGCCGTGACTGTCTGGTCCTTGCCTATGATCTCGACAGTGTGGGCGTCCTTCAGCACGGCGCGGCCATGGATCAGGTCGACGCCGGCCTTGCCCAGATTGGCGGCGTAAATGCCGGACAGGCGGGCGATCTCGACGTCCTTGGCCTGAATGAATTTCGGCCAGTCGAAGCTGGCGTCGACCGTCCAGCCGTAGCCCTCGGCCGTGTGGAACTGGTGGGCGAAGTCCGAGGCCATGACCATGAATTTCTTGGGCACGCAGCCGCGGATCACGCAGGTGCCGCCGACCCGGAACTCCTCGGCGATGGCGACCCGCTTGCCGCCCAGCGCGGTCAGCCGCGCGGCGCGCACGCCGCCCGAGCCGGCGCCGATGACGAAGAGGTCGTAGTCCCAGGATTCCGGCATTTCTGACTCCACGCCCCCGCCGAGGAAAACGGCGGCCACTCGTCAAGGCGACGCCGCCCAGTTAGGCGCCCGTCCTCCTTAAGGCAAATAGGGACGATCGCGGCGGAGCCTCCCGATTGACCTTGCACAGGCGCAAGCATACCGTTGCGCGATACGACACCCTGGAGCGTAACCGATGATTGTCCTCGCTGTCGCCGCGGCGCTGATTGCGACTTCGCCTGCCGATCCCACGCCCCCCTCGATGCAGCAGGCCGCCCCGGCTCAGCAGGCCAGTCCCGTTCAGCAACAACCCGCCGAGGACGAAACGCCCGTCGAGCTCGACGATGTCGAGGTGACCGGAACGCCCCTGAACTCGCTGATCCGGAATTTCGTCAACGAGGTCGCCGCTCCCAACAGGGGACGGGGTCTGGCGCGCTGGGACGACAGGATTTGCATCGGCGTCGCCAACCTCAAGACCGAGCCGGCGCAATACATCGTCGATCGCGTCTCGACGGTGGCGGAGGATATCGGCCTGACCCCGGGACAGCCGGGGTGCACGCCCAATGTCATCATCATCGCCTCCGACGACCCTTCCGCCCTGGCGCAGGCCCTGACCGAAGAACGGAAGCGCGCCTTCCGCATGGGCGGCACGGGCATGGATCGCGGCGGCGCCGCGCTGCGCGCCTTCGAAACATCGCAGGCGCCTGTCCGCTGGTGGCAGGTCAGCATGCCGACCAACGCCGAAACGGGCGAACGCGCCGTCCGTATTCCCGGAGACTGTCAGAACGCATGCACGTCCCCGATGGACGCGGCGCCGATCATCGACGTCTTTTCGGCTTCCCGGCTGTCCAGCCAGATCATCGACACCATCTTCCGGACGGTTGTCATTCTGGACGTGAATCAGGTCGACAAGGTCTCCGTGGTGCAGCTGGCGGACTATGTGGCCATGGTCACCCTCGCCCAGATCGACCCTCAAGCGGAAACCCGTCAGTACGCCTCGATCCTGAACGTGTTCGAATCGCCGGACGTCGCGGCGGGGCTGACCGACTGGGACAAGGCCTATCTGCAGGGTCTGTACGACGCGGAACGGTCGCGGGCCAACGAACGGGCCGGGCGCACGGAGATCGTCTCATCGATCCGCGCGGCGCATTCGGAGCTTCAGGCGCAGGAAGCGGACGACTGACGCCTCAGCCGCGGGGCGTCAGGGGACGAGAACCTCGACCCCGTCATCCCGGCCGATGATCGCCTCGTCCGCCAGGTCAAGGAACAGGCCGTGCTCGACCACGCCGGTGATCAGCTTGAGATCATCGGCCAGCCGCACCGGATCATGGATGGCGTCGCATTTCGCGTCATAGATCAGGTTGCCGCCGTCGGTGCGAACCAGACCCCGCTCCGCGCTGCGGACACGGGCCGGCATGGCGATCTCATGGTCGGACAGGACATCGGCGATGCGGTTGGCGGTCGTCTTGTGGCCGAACGCCACCACCTCGATCGGCAGGGCGAAGGCGCCGAGGGTCTTCACCACCTTGGCGGCGTCGGCGATGACGATGCAGCGGGAGGACGCCTCCCACACCAGCTTCTCACGCAGGAGGGCCGCGCCGCCGCCCTTGATCAGGGCCAGGCCGGGTCCGATCTCGTCAGCGCCGTCGACGGTCAGATCGATGCGCGGCGTGTCTTCGAGCGTCGACAGCGTCAAGCCGAGTTCACGCGCGAGTTCTGCGGTGGCTTCCGACGTCGGCACGCAGCGCAGGCCGGTCAGGTTGCGCGCGGCCAGCGCCTTGACGAACCAGGCCGCGGTCGAGCCGGTGCCGAGGCCGACGACCATGCCGGCTTCGACCCGTTCGGCGGCGGCTTCGCCCGCCCGGCGTTTCTGATCGTCCGCGCTCATTTCGCTTTCAACGCCTTCTTCGCCCGCATCTTGTCCATGAAGCGCGTCGCCCAGCCGGCCTTGGCCTGCTGATCGCCACGGGCCAGCGCCAGATCGCCGGGCGCGACGTCGCGGGTGATCACCGAGCCGGAGCCGACCATGGCCCCCGCGCCGATGGTGATGGGTGCGACCAATGAACTGTTGGAGCCGACGAAGGCCCCCTCGCCCACCGTCGTGCGGTGTTTGAAGAAGCCGTCGTAGTTACAGAATATCGTGCCGGCCCCGATGTTGGCCTTCGCCCCCACCTCGCCGTCGCCGAGATAGGCAAGGTGGTTGGCCTTGGCGCCCTTGCCCATGCGGACGTTCTTCACCTCGACGAAGTTTCCGACCTTGGCGCCTTCGCCCAGATCGGCGCCGGGGCGCAGGCGCGCGTAGGGACCGACCTCGGCCCCCGAAGATACGGATGCGCCCTCGATATGGCTGAAGCTGCGGATGCGGGCGCCGGAGGCGATCTTCGCGCCCGGTCCGAACACGACATAGGGCTCGATCGTCGTGCCGCCGCCGACCTCGGTGTCGAACGAGAAATGCACCGTATCCGGCGCCGGCATGGTGACCCCGGCGGCGAGGAAGGTCTCGCGCTGGACCTTCTGGAACAGGGCTTCGGCCACCGCCAGTTCGGACTGGGCGTTGACGCCCATGACGGCGTCCTCGTCGGCGAAGACGGCGCGGGTCGGGGCGCCGCGCTTGCGGGCCAGTTCGACCACATCGGTCAGATAGTATTCGCCCTTGGCGTTGTCGTTGCGGACCTCGGCCAGCAGTTCGAACAGCAGGCCGACCGGCGCGGCCATGACGCCGGAGTTGCAGGCGGTCAGGGCCAGGACCTCGGGCGACGCCTCCTTGGCCTCGGTGATGGCGGCCAGCGCGTCGCCCTCCATGACCAGACGGCCGTAGGCGCCGGGGTCGCGGGCTTCGAAACCGATGACCGTGACGCCCTCATGCGCGGCGAAGACGGGCTCGATGTCGGCGGCGCGCAGCAGGGGCACGTCGCCATAGGTGATGACCACCTGCCCGACGAAATCGCCCAGCACGGCCTCGGCGGCGCGGACGGCGTGACCGGTGCCCAGCGGCGGGTCCTGAACGGCGATGGCGTCCTCGCCGAGGCGTTTGACGACATGGTCGCGGACCTCGGGCGAATGGGCGCCGACGACCACCACGATCCGCTCGCAGCCGAGCGCCTCGGCCGCGTCGATGGCGTGATCCAGCATGGCGCGGCCGCCGACCGGGTGCAGCACCTTCGGGAGGGGCGACTTCATCCGCGTGCCTTGGCCGGCGGCGAGGATGATGGCGGCTCTGGGGTGGGTGCTGGTCATGAATCGGTCCGGCGGCTAGTCGTCGCCAGCGGTCTAGCCCATCCCGGCGGCCGACGGGAGACGCCAATGACGACGCGCGACCTCGAAGGCTGGACGATCGCCTTCGATCTGGACGGCACGCTGGTGGAGACCGCGCCGGATCTGGTGGGAACCCTGAACCGGCTGCTGGTGCAGCAGAACCTGCCGCCGGTGCCGCTGGAGTCGGCCCGCAACCTGATCGGCCACGGCGCGGTCGCCCTGCTGAAACGCGGGTTCGAGGCGGCGGGCGCGCCCTGGGACGAGGCCGCCTCCCCGGCCCTGCTGAAGACGTTTCTGGCGGACTATCTCGAGCATATCGCCGACCACAGCACAGCCTATCCGGGATCGGTCGAGGCGCTGGATCAACTGGCGGCGCGGGGCGCGATCCTGTGTGTCGCCACGAACAAGCCGACCGATCTGGCTGTGGCGCTGTTCGACGCCATCGGCCTGTCGGACAGGTTCGCGGTCATCTGCGGGCCCCAGTCGGTGTCGGCGAGGAAGCCGGACGCGGCGCACATCCACGAGACCGTGCTTCTGGCCGGCGGCGATCCGGCGCGCGCGATCATGGTCGGGGACAGCATCACCGATCTGGACGCGGCCCGCGCGACAGGCGTGCCCTGCATCCTCACGAGCTTCGGCTATACCGATACGCCCGCCGCCGATCTGGGAGCCGACGCGGTGATCCAGCATTTCAGCGAGCTTTCGGCCGTCATCGATCGCCTGATCGGCTAAATCCGCAGCCCTGACGGTTGCGGATCGGAGGGACAGCCAACATCTGCACACCTCGTCATCCGAGGCCGTCCATGTTCCGCCGTTTCTTCGCGATCCCCCTGTGGCAGCGCACCGCCGCCGGTTTCGCCCTCGGCATCCTCGCCGGCCTGATCCTGCGCGAACAGGCCGAGGTCTGGCTGCAGCCGATCGGCGACGTCTATCTGAACCTGATCCGCATGGTGGTGGCGCCGCTGGTGCTGTTCACTATCGCCAGTTCGATCGCGAAACTCGGCGAAGGCGCGGGGGCGGTGCGGCTGGGGCTTAGGACGCTGGTCTGGTTCGCGATCACCTCCCTGTTGGCCGTGCTTGTCGGGTTCGCCTTCGGCCACCTGATCAACCCCGGGCTCGGGCTGGAGAACCTGCCGTTGGGCGAGGTGAAGGACCGGGTCATTCCGACGCCGCTGGAGGTCCTGATCGGCATCGTTCCGACCAACCCATTCGCGGCGCTCAGCGAAGGCAAGGTGCTGCAGATCATCTTCTTCTCGGCCCTGGTCGGAGGGGCGCTGGTGGCCCTGGGCGACAGGGCGGCGACGGCGCGGCGTTTCGTCGACGAAGGCGCGGCCATCACCTTCCGCATCACCCGCTGGGTCATCCAGCTGACCCCGTTTGGCGTGTTCGGCCTGATCGGCGCGGTCGTCGGCGGTTATGGCTGGGAGGCGCTGCTGCCATTGGGCAAATTCATCCTCGCCATCTACGCCGCCTGCCTGTTCCACATTCTGGTGGTCTATTCCGGCCTGCTGAAGTTGCACGGGCTGAAGGTCCGCAGCTTCTTCCGCGGCGCCTTCGCGGCCCAGCAGACGGCCTTCGCGACCTCGTCGTCGCTGGGCACCCTGCCGATCACCCTGCGCCAGACGGTCGAGCGGCTGGGTGTGCCGCAGGCCTACGCCGCCTTCGCCGTGCCGCTGGGCGCCAGCGTCAAGATGGACGGCTGCGGCGCGATCTATCCGGCCATCGCCGCAATCTTCATCGCCCAGTATTTCCAGATCGACCTGTCGCTGACCCAGTACGTCCTCATCGGCCTGACGGCGGTGCTGGGCTCGCTGGGCACCGCGGGCGTGCCCGGGACCAGCATCGTCATGCTGACCCTGACCCTGACGACCGCCGGCCTGCCGCTGGAGGGGATCGGCTATATCGTGGCCATCGACCGGATCATCGACATGATGCGCACCGCCACCAACGTCACCGGCCAGATGCTGGTCCCGGTGCTGGTGGCGAAGGAGGAAGGCATCCTCGACGAGGGCATCTACAATGGCCATGTCGCATGGCTGCCGGGCGATCCGGATGCGGAGACGCCCGAGGCGGTGCAAGGCGCCGGCATCTGACGTCTTGCGCGCCCGGGACGACCGGGCTATGTCGCCGCCTCCGCGATAGATGGATGCGTAGCTCAGCGGGAGAGCACCTCGTTCACACCGAGGGGGTCACAGGTTCAATCCCTGTCGCATCCACCATCACCCTTTCAGATCAGCTTCCGCCCGCCGCCGTCGCCGGCAGACGTACGATCACGTCGTCCACCTGCACCCCGCCGCGATCCACGACCAGGTTCTGGTAGTTGCGCTGGCCGTCCTGGGTTTCGGACTCGACGCTCTCGACCTGCTCGCGGAACTGACGGCGCAGATAGGTGGCCAGTTCGCCCGCGGTGACCAGCCGGTCGCCGTCGCCGTCGGCCTCGCCGCCCATGCCCGTGCGCAGGAAGTGGGACAGATAGCCGCCGGCCTGGAATTTGTCGGCCACGGCGCTGGTCAGATCCTCTTCCGAGCTGAACAGGCCCATGACGCCCGGCCGGTCCACGACGTTGCGCGCGAAGCCGCCCGAGAAGCAGGAGTCGATCACCAGCAGCGACAACCGGGTGCGCAGCGAGCCGAAGAGCGTGGCCATTTCGGTATCGCTGATTTCGCCGTCGCGCAGCACGATGGCCTCGGACTTGCCGTCGGGCTCCAGCCCGCTGACCGCGACCTCGGACTGGTCGCCGTGACCTGAGAAGAAGAACAGGAAGGTGTCCTGCGGCCCCGCCTCGGCCGCGACCCGGGCGAAGGCGCGGCGGACGCCGGCGACCGTGGCCTCGGCGTTGGTCAGCACGATACTGGCGTCGTTCAGCGAGCCGTCGGCGCGCAGGGTCTCTGCCAGTTTGCGGGCGTCCTCATCGGTGAAGTCCAGCGGGGTCTGGGCGCCGCCGTAGTCGGACACGCCGACCATGACCGCGAAGACCCGCGCCCCGCCCTGCACCGAGGCCTGCCGCGGCGAGCCTTGGCTGGGGCTGACGCTGAAGCGGTATGAGCCGGTTTCTCCGGGGGCGTAGGAGGTGACCATGACCTCATACTCCCCGTCCTCGGCCAACACAGTGTCGAGGCGGCTGTCGTGCGTACCGTCGCGGGCGTCGTCATTGTCCTGCTGGTCGCCCGAGGGCGTGGTCAGAATGGTGTAGGCGTCGAAGGCCGAGGACGTCAGCTCCACCGCCACCCGCTGGCCGCGGCGGCCGGTGAAGCGGAAGTGGTCGACATATTCGCCCGACTCCAGAGTGTCGTCCCCCGCATCGAGCGAGCCGCTGACGGTCTGGCCAATCGTGATCCCGCCGTTGGCGGAGGCGCGCTCTGAAGGGCGCACGGCCGGCGGAGCGGGGGTAGCGGCGCCGGCGCCGTCCAGCACGGCCAGGCGGTAGCCGCCCTGCTCGCCCGAGGCGTAGCTGGTGGCGGTGATGCGGTAGTCGCCATCGGCCGGAAGCGTGACGACCAGCCGGCTGTTGCGTCCGTCTGTCACCGCCGGGTCATCGTCGTTGAAGGCCGAGAAGTCGCCGGGTCCGCTGATCGCGACATAGGGGTCGAACGCCGTCGAGGTCAGCCTCAGGTCCAGCGTCTGTCCGCGCCGTCCGCGCAGCACATAGCTGTTGATGTACTCGCCGCTGTCCAGCTGACGGTCGCCGGCGCCCAGCCGACCGTCCAGCGTCTGACCCACGCGGATGGCGCCGTCCGAGGCCGCCACGGCGGCAGGCGATTCGGCGGGTCTGGCCGCGCGGCCGCCCAGCGTCAGGGTGTAGGCGCCCGTCTCGCCGGGTTCATAGCTGGTGGCCGACACCTCGACCACGCCGTCCGCGGGGGCGGTGAAGCGCAGCCGGCTGTCGTGTGAGCCGCGCGCGGCGGGATCGTCGTCATTGTCCTCGCTCAGCCCGCCGGGACCGCGCACGAGCAGATAGGGGTCGAAGGCCGAGGATGAGAGGGTCAGCTCGTAGGTCTGACCGCGCCGGACCGTGAGAGTGAACTCGTCGGCGTACTCGCCGCTCTGCAGGGTCCCGTCGCCCCGCGCCAGCTGGCCGCGAACGGGCCGCTCGGGGGTCAGCACGCCCACGCCTTGGGCGTTCGGGGCCTGCGCCTGCTGTGCGGAGGGTCGGGGCGCGACAGGCCTCTGCGGGGGCGTCAGCTCCTGTGCACAGACGACCCCGACCATGGAGGCGAGCGTCAGCGCGGTGGTGGCGGCGAGTATGGATTTCAGCATCGTGGTCCCCCGAAACCGCAGTCTGCCCGGGAAACAACGGTCTGTCAGCGCTCATTCCGGGGCTTTCAGGCAGGCAGGGCCACCCTTCGGCCTTGTTCCGGGCGCACATGCCCCGCCCTTCGCCGGTCGCCCCCTCCCCGGGGCGAGGCTGGCGCGCGCCGCGTTGGCGCCTTACGGACTGCCCCATGCCTTTCCCCGCCAGTCATCCCGCGCTCGACCGCGCCCTCGCCGCTCGCGGCTACGCCGAGCCCACGCCGGTCCAGTCCGCTGTCCTTGAAGCCTCCCTGAACGAGGACGGTTCCGGCCGCGACCTGCTGGTCAGCGCCCAGACCGGTTCGGGCAAGACGGTCGCCTTCGGCCTGGCCCTGGCTCCCACCCTGCTGGGCGAGGCCGAGAAATTCGCCGAGTACGGCGCGCCGGTGGCTCTGGTCATCGCCCCGACCCGCGAACTGGCCCTGCAGGTCTCTAACGAACTGCAATGGCTGTACGCCCAGACCGGCGCGCGCATCGTCTCCTGCGTCGGCGGCATGGACCCCAAGGTCGAGCGTCAGGCCCTGAACCGCGGCTGCCACATCGTCGTCGGTACCCCCGGCCGCCTGCGCGACCACGTCGAGCGCGGCTCGCTGGACCTGTCGACCCTGAAGGCCGTGGTGCTGGATGAAGCCGACGAGATGCTGGACATGGGCTTCCAGGAAGACCTGACCTTCATCCTCGACGCCGCTCCGGCCGAGCGCCGGACCCTGCTGTTCTCGGCCACCCTGGCGCGCGACATCGTGCAGCTGGCCAAGACCTATCAGAAGGACGCGCTGCGGATCGACACGGTCGCCGGCGCGGGCTCGCACGCCGACATCGAATACAAGGCCATCCGCGTCGCCCCGAACGAGGTCGAACTGGCCGTCGTCAACGTACTTCGCTATTTCGAGGCCCCCGGCGCCCTCGTCTTCGCCAACACGCGCGAGCGGGTGAAGCACCTGACCTCGTCGCTGCGTGAGCGCGGCTTCTCGGTCGTCGGCCTGTCCGGCGAACTGACCCAGAGCCAGCGTTCGGAAGCGCTTCAGGCCCTGCGCGACGGGCACGCCCGAGTCTGCGTCGCCACCGACGTCGCTGCGCGCGGCCTCGACCTGCCCGATCTGGGTCTGGTCATCCATGCCGAGATTCCGGTCAACAAGGCCGGCCTGCTGCACCGTTCGGGCCGCACGGGCCGCGCCGGCAAGAAGGGCGTCTCGGTCCTGCTGGTCAGCTATACACGCCGCCGCAAGGTCGAGCTGATGCTGGGCTCTGCCGGCATCAAGGCCGAATGGTCGGGCCCGCCCTCGGCCGAGATGATCCTCGAGAACGACCGCAAGCGGATGCTGGCTGATCCCGTCCTGACCGCCCCGGTCGAGGACGAGGACACGCTGGCGCTGGGCAAGCAGTTGCTTGAGAAGAGCACGCCCGAGCAAATCGCGGCGGCCCTGATCCGCCTGTACCAGACGAAGTTGCCGGCGCCGGAAGACGTCTATGACGACGACCGCATGAAGCGTCAGCAGGAGACCGGCAAGAACGACAAGGGTCAGGCCGATGTTCCGTACACGGACTTCGCCCGCGGCGGCGAAATGGCCTGGTACCGGATCAATATCGGCCGCGACAAGAACGCCGATCCGAAATGGCTGATGCCGACGATCTGCCGTCTGGGTCACGTGACCAAGCGCGACATCGGCTCGATCAAGATCTTCGAGCGCGAGACCAAGTTCGAGATCACCCTGGAGATGAAGGCGAAGTTCGAGGCCGCCATCGCCCTGGGCCTCGAGGAAGGCGTGAAGATCGATCCGGCCGTGAAGCCGGGCCCGCAGGAGAAGCCCGTCAGCCGCTGGGACAAGAAGCCCGCCGGCGGCGACCGTCCCGACAAGAAGCCGTGGGCCAAGCGCGAGGAAGGCGGCGACAAGCCGGCCTGGAAGGCTCGCGAGGATCGTCCGCAGGGCGAGAAGAAGCCGTGGGCCAAGCGCGACGACGCGGCGCCTGCCGCTGAAGGCAAGAAGCCGTGGGTCAAGCGCGAAGAGACCGGCGACAAGCCCGCATGGAAGGCCCGCGAGGATCGTCCGGCAGCCGACAAGAAGCCGTGGGTGAAGCGCGACGACGCCGCCGCGCCCGCCGCCGAGGGCAAGAAGCCCTGGGTCAAGCGCACGCCGAACGATCCGACGCCTCCCGGCAAGAAGCCCTGGGTCAAGAAACCGGCGGCCGAGGGCAAGACGCCCTGGACACCGCGCTCGGACGCTGAAGCCCCGGCTGCGGCGGCCGGCGACAAGCCGTGGAAGGGAAAGCCCAAGGGCGGCGACCGTCCGTGGGCCGCCAAGGACGCGCGCGGCAAGCCCGCGGGCAATACTTTCAAGGGCAAGCCGCGCAGCTAGATCAGGCTGCGCCGGTTCCCAGAGGCGCACGCAACAGGACGCTGAGGCCCGGCCGCGCGTCACGATAGTCGATCTGACCGCCCAACTGACCGACGAGGCTGCCGATCATCATCGAGCCGAAGCCGTCGCCGACGGCGTGGCCGCCCTTGCCCGCGTCCTCGACGATCAGGCGAAGGGAGTCCTTGTCCTCGGTCAGAACCACGCGGATCGGGCCTGCGGCGCCATCGTAGGCGTATTTCTGGGCGTTGATGATCAACTCGGTCAGGACAAGGCCGATTGTGACCGCCCTGCCCGCCTCGATCGAGACCGGGGCGAGATCGGATGTCAGCTGGGCGCTCCAGTCCGCGCCCATCGATGCGCCGAGGTCCTCGACCAGTTCGGCGAAATAGCGCGACAGGTCCACCGTAGAGCCGGTCTCCGCGCGATACAGGCGACTATGCACCATGGAAACGGCCCGGACGCGGCGGCGGGCCTCCATCAGGGCCGCCTGGGTGGCCGGGTCCGATTGCCGCGCCTGCAAGCCGAGGAAGGAGGACACCAGCGTCAGACTGTTCTGGACGCGATGGTTCACCTCGCGGATCAGAAAGGCCTGCTGCTCCAGCCGCACGTCACGTTCGCTGACGCTGGCCTGAAGCGACCGGTTCAGGTGCCGCAACTTGCTGACGGCGGCGAAGTCGATCAGGGCGTCGCGCAACCGCTGGGCCGACTCCACCGCCGCGGGCGACCAGCGGCGGGACCGGCCCTGAACCGTCTCGGACCAGGCCTCGAACGACGCGCGCGGCGTCAAGACGCCGGCGGGCCCCGACTTGGTCGCCGTCGTCGGATTGCCGGCCCAGCGAACGGTCTCGATGATCTCGGCGCGGAACCACAGGAGGGTGAGAGGCTGGTCGCCGTGCAGGTGCACGCCCAGCAGGCCGCTGGCCTCTGTGCGCCATGCGGCCGCCTCCGCATGACGCTGCGACAGGGCGTGGGTCGCCAGCGGACGAAGGCTGGGCTGGTCCGCGACCCAACCGGCCAGCGTCAGGATCGCTTCGTCCGGCGGGGTGACGCCGAAGCGGACGATGTCGCCGTCCGAAACCACCGCGAAGCCGTCGGCGTCGACGAGGTCCGCGAGATCGCGGGTGCGGCCCGTCAGGGCTTCCATCAGCGACCGGTCCGTCGGCATGCGTCCGATCAGCTCGTCTTCCAGATGTCGCAGGCGCATGCGCTCGCGGTAGAGCTCGGCCTCGCCCTTGGCCTTGATCTGACGGGCCATGGACCGCGCCAGATTGACCGCGGCCATTCTCAGCTCGAACGGCAGCAGCTGCGGGCGGCTGCTGTGACAGGCGATCAGGCCCCAAAGGTCGCCGTCGATGACGATCGACACCGAGGCGGAGGCGCGTACGCCCATGTTGTCGAGATATTTGAGGTGGACCGGCGAGACGCTGCGCAGGCCGCAGTCGCTCATGTCCAACGGCTTGCCCGGTAACTGCGGGAGCAAGGGCTGCGGCGTGTAGCGGGCGTCCGGGATCACCCGCACGTGGTTTCGCACATAGAGGGCGCGCGCCTGCCGCGGGATGTCCGTCGCCGGGAAGTGGTGGTTCTGGAACGACTGCAGGTCGGGATCTTTGGATTCGGCCACGACCTGACCCGCGTCATCCTCGAGGAAGCGATAGATCATCACCCGGTCGAAGCCCGTCAGCGTGCGGAAGGCCTCGGCGGCCTTCTCGCAGACCGCCCGCACGGTGGCCGCGCGTTCGAGCGACACGCCGGCGGCGTCAAGGCGGGTGATGAGTTCGACGCCCAACTGCGCGCCTTGCGAACTCTGCTCGACCTCGACGATCAGATCGCCGGAGCTCTCGCGCACGATGATGTCGTATTCCAGCCGGTTGGCCGCACGCCAACGACCGGCGAAACCGTCCCCTTCGGCCCCCGACACGGTTCGCATGCGCCGCGCGACGGCTTCGCCCAGAACGGTCGAGATCGGCTGGCCGATCCAGCTGTCCCGCCCGGTGATCGCCGACATCAGGCCCGCCTCGCGCAGCACCGTCTGATCGCCGCGATCCACCACGAACAGCAGGCCGTGGGGCTGGATGGCCTCCGGGATATGGATGGGCTCCCGGTCGCAGTCGGTCGTCGAGATGGCTTCGGCGATGGCGTCGTTCATGCGGTCGTCCGGACGGGGGTCAGAAGTTTGTGGGCCAGGCTGAAGGCGTCCACGCCCCCCTTGACGATGTCCGCGCCTGCCGCGCGCCCTGACGCACAGGCGGACTCCATCGCCGAGATCAACGCGCGCCATCGTGATCCGGTTTCATCGCCCCAAGGGTCGAGGAAGCCGAGGCCCTGCTGGTCGATTCCGTCGCGGATCATGGCCTTCTGCATGACGCGCCCGCCCAGCATCGAGCCCTCCACCACGTACAGCCAGCCGAGCGCTTCCCCCAGCGTAGGGGCGGGCGCCCGTGTCACGGGATCGGGCGCGTCGGCGCGCATGTCGGACAAGGCGGCCTGCAACGCGCGCGTCTGGGGAGCCGGCGTCAGCCCTTCCGCGGCGACAGCGTCGGCCCAGGGCGAAACCGCCGCTTCGGCTGCGCGATGAAAGGCCAGCAGATCGGCCACCACGACGGGCCGGAGCAAGGGGTCGCGCAGGCGCGCCTCGAGGCCCGCTTCGGCCTCCACCGCATCGTGCAGTGGCGCTGTCGCGGCTCGGACGGCCGCCAGAATGGGGGGGACTGACACGGCGCAAGCCTAGCATCGGTTCCGCGCTTGTCACCTCGGCCGGCCTGTTGATCTGGACCTGTAACCGTTTACGGTAACCGCAAAACCGGCCTCCACGGGCCGAACAAGAAGTTGCGGGCAGGGAAACATATGGCGGACGTCCGGCTGACCGGCGTGACCAAGAGCTTCGGGACCACCGAGGTCCTCAAAGGTATCGATCTGGAGATCGCAGACGGCGAGTTCGTGGTCTTCGTCGGGCCGTCGGGCTGCGGCAAGTCCACCCTGCTGCGCACCATCGCGGGTCTGGAAGAACAGACCGGCGGCGACATCGCCATCGGCGGGCGGTCGGTCAACGACCTGAGCCCGTCCGACCGGGGCATCGCCATGGTGTTCCAGTCCTACGCCCTGTACCCGCACATGAGCGTCTACGAGAACATGGCGTTCGGGCTGAAGCTGGCGAAGGCCGACAAGGCCGAGATCGACCGGCGCGTGCGCGGCGCGGCCGAGACGCTGAACATCACCGACTATCTGGACCGCAAGCCCAAGGCCCTGTCCGAGCCCCTGTCCAACCTCGACGCCGCCCTGCGGGTGCGGATGCGCTACGAGTTCGCCAGCCTGCACGAGCGTCTGAAGACGACCATGGTCTATGTCACCCACGACCAGGTCGAGGCCATGACCCTGGCCGACCGGATCGTGGTGCTGAACGCCGGGCGGATCGAACAGGTAGGCAAGCCGATGGAGCTGTACGAACGGCCCCGCAACCTGTTCGTGGCCGAGTTCATCGGCAGTCCGAAGATGAACCTGCTGGCCGCCGAGATCGTATCCGCCACAGCCAAGGGCGCGACGGTGCGGACCGCGGCGGGCGAGACGTTGAAGGTGGCGGTCGACGCCGCGCGGGCGAAGTCGGGCGACACAGTCACCCTCGGCATCCGGCCCGAGCATCTGACGACCGGCGGCAAGGGTGATGCGATCAGCGCAGACGTTGTGTTCGTCGAGACCCTGGGCCACGCCACCTACGCCTATCTGACCGCTGGAGAGACGCCGGTGACGGTGCTGTTGCCGGGCGACGCGCGGCCATCAGCGGGCGAGGCGCTGACGTTGCGGGTCCCGGCCGATCAGGCCCACCTGTTCGACGCCGACGGGCTCGCCTTCGATCGCCTCTGAACGTCCGCTACTTCCATCTGCACCTGACGATCCTGCTGTAGCGTCTCGCGTGTTGCGTCGCACAACAGGGTCGCCCTAGATGGAGGGATGCCTGCGCCCGCCACGCTGACGATCGATCTGAACGCGCTCGCCGCGAACTTCCACACGCTGCAGGCGGCCGGCGGCGCCCCGGTGCATCCGGTGGTCAAAGCCGACAGCTACGGGCTGGGCGCCTCCGCCTGCGCCGAACGACTCATGACCGAGGGCGCGCGGACCTTCTTCGTGGCGCGCACCAGCGAAGGGGAGAGGCTGCGGGCCGCGCTCGGGGCCGATGTGGCCATCTATGTGCTGGACGGATGTCTGACGGGTCGGGCGGCGCGGCTGCGGGCGGCGGGGCTGAAGCCTGTGCTGAACACCGGAGCGCAACTCGCCGACTGGCGGGCGGCGGGCGGCGGCGCCTGCGGCCTGCAGATCGACACGGGCATGAACCGGCTGGGCTTCCGGGTCGAGGACGCGCCGGACGCCGTCGAGGGGCTGGATCTGGTGCTGAGCCACCTGGCCTGTGCAGACGACCCGGCCGAGCCGATGAACGCCCGGCAGCGGGACGCCTTCGCGACGGCCGCGGCGCGGTATCCGGGGACGGTGCGGTCGTTCGCCAACTCCGGCGGCGCCTTCCTTGGGCGGGATTACGCCTTTGACGCCCTGAGACCCGGCATCTGCCTGTACGGCGGCGGCCCCGAGGGCCGGCCCGACGACCGCATCCGCCCGGTGGCGACGCTGGCGGCCGAGGTGCTGCAGGTGCGCGAGGTGCCGGCCGGGGACAGCGTCGGCTATTCGCGCGGCTTCATAGCGGAGACCCCGAGACGGATCGCGACCTGCGCCACGGGCTACGCCGACGGCGTGTTGAGGGCGTACAGCCCGAAAGGACTGGTTTCGGTCGCGGGCCAGCTGCGGCCGATCGTGGGACGGGTGTCGATGGACGTTTGCGCCGTCGACGTGACCGGGCTGGAAGTCGCCGTGGGCGACCGGGTCGAGCTGTTCGGCCCGAACCGGATGCTGGACGATGCGGCGAGCGCCGCCGGGACCATCGCCTATGAGCTGCTGACCTCGGTCACGGCGCGCGTGCCGCGGGTCTACGTCTGAGGCTCAGCGCGCGTCGCGGACGACCGCTCCGCCCTTGATCACCACGGGCACGGTCTCCAGCATCCGAACGTCGGCCAGCGGATCGCCCGAGACGGCGATCAGGTCGCCGTAACGGCCGGCCACGATCGCCCCGACATCCCCTTCCCGGCCCAGCGCCTGGGCGGCGTTCCAGGTGGCGGCGCGGATCGCCTCGGCGGGGGTCATGCCGTACTCGACCATGACCGCGAACTGTTTCGCGTTCTGGCCGTGCGGGTAGATGGCGGCGTCGGTGCCGAACACCATCCGGGCCCCGGCGCGGTGGGCGGCCCGGAAATTGTCGCGCTGCAGCTGGCCGATCTCGCGGTCCTTGCGCAGATTGTCCTCGGTGACGCCGAACTCAGTGCCCGTCGCCTGGGTGAAGTCGGTGTTGTAGATGTCCATCGACAGCCAGGTCCCGTGCTGGACCGCCAGACGGATGCCCTCGGCGTCGATCAGCGAGGCGTGTTCGATGGTGTCGATGCCCGCCCGGATGGCGTCGCGGATGCCCGAGGCGCCGTGGGCGTGGGCCGCGACCCGGATGCCCCACATATGCGCTTCATCGGCGACGGCGGTCAGTTCGGCCAGGGTCATCTGCTGCTGGCCGGGCTCGGTGTTGCGCGAGAAGACGCCGCCGGTGGCGCAGACCTTGATCACCTGGGCCCCGTATTTGCGGATTTCGCGCACGCTGTGGCGGGCGGCGTCGACGCTGTCGGAGTTGTAGTCATTGGCCTGGGCCATGGAGCGCGGCAGGCCGGTGGCGTCGCAATGGCCGCCTGTGGCGCCGAACGAGACCCCCGCCGGAATGACCCGCGGGCCCTCGATGAAGCCCGCGTCGATGGCCTGACGCAGGGCGACGTCGGCGAAGTCGGGGCCGCCGAGATTCCGCACCGTGGTGAAGCCGGCCATCAGATTGGCGCGGGCGTTGGGCACCGTGAAGCCGGAGACATAGGGCGTGCCGGCCAGATGGACGTGCATGTCGATCAGGCCGGGCAGCAAGGTCAGGCCCGGCAGGTCGAGGCGGCGGGCGTCCGCGGGAAGGTTCGTCGGGACGGCGGTCCCGACGGCGGTGATCCGGCCGTCCGTGACCACGACAACAGGGTTGTCGACATAACGGCCGCGCTCGACGTCCACCATGCGGGCGGCGGTGACCACCAGGGTGTCGGCGTGAGCGGGGGCGGCCAGCCCCAGCGTGAGGGCGATGGCGGCGGCGGCCAGACGATGCAGCATGATTGAAACTCCCCTGTACGGGGAAGCTGACATGCCGCGGGCGTCGGGAGCAACAGGCGGGCGCCGCCGCCGTTGGAAAGAGCCGGCTAGACGCCGTAGCCGGCCGCGCCGATCGCGCCCGCCGTGAGGGTCGCGCCGACCGCGCCGACCACCATGGCGATCAGGAAGAAGATCACGATGGCCGCGACCACGACGGTGACCGCATAGGCCGTCGCCTTGTCGGCCGGGGCCTTCATGACGATGGGCAGGCCGCGATACAGCAGGAACAGGCTGTAGAGACCCAGCAGGCCCAGAACCGCCATCAGCGGGAAGATCGAGAAGACGCCCGAGAGCCAGGACGCCGTCGAGGAATAGACCGCGACCTTCATCGCCGCGGTGCGATCCTTTTCGGCGCCGAAGCTGGGAGCCAGCGCCTCGATGATGCGGCCCAGAACGTAGACGCCGACCAGCGCCATAGCGAACGACAGCACCGCCGAGGTGACCGCGCCGACGAGGGGCGTGCGAAGCGGCGTGCCGAACAGGTTCAGCGGGAAGAGCTGGCTGCCGATCAGGCCGCAGATCGGTCCGATCGCAGCCAGAGGCGCGGCATAGCCCGCCATGAGGCCCTGCGTCGTCGCCGGTTCGCCCGCGATCCGCTGCCAGGCCTGGGTCGGCTTGAGAAGGATTTCCTGGACGCGACCGAAAATCGAGGGAGCGGGAGCGGCGGCGGCGTCCAGGGTCATGACGGTCGGGGTCTCGGAATTGAAAGGACGGTAGAGGTCCGATCCCGCGTCCGTCGCCGCAACGGGTTTGCGACCGCGGGGTGGCGAGATGCGACGAAGGAGGCACACGTCATAAATGGACGTACCCGTTCCGGCGCCCCCTGCACGGCCGTCCGCGACTCCTGTAAGCCGGTCGTCATGGCGAGAGACGGCGCGATCTATGTTTGTCAGTCCTGCGGGGCGGTCCACGGCAAGTGGTCCGGCCAGTGCGGAGCCTGCGGCCAGTGGAACTCCATCGTCGAGGAGAGCCGCGCGGCGCCTCCCGGCGCGATGAAACCGGCGACCAGCGCGGCTGGGCGCGGGCGGGGCGTCACCTTCGAGGGGCTGCAGTCCGAGACGCCCGAACCGCCGCGCATCATCACCGGCGTGGCCGAGTTCGACCGCGTCTGCGGCGGCGGAGTGGTGCCGGGGTCGGCGATCCTGCTGAGCGGCGATCCCGGCGTCGGCAAGTCGACCCTGCTGCTGGACGTGGCCGGTCGCGCGGCCCTGTCGGGACGGCGTGTGGCCTATATCTCCGGCGAGGAGGCGGTCGAGCAGATCCGGGCGCGGGCCAAACGGATGGGGCTGGAGAAGGCGCCGGTGGAACTGGCTTCGGCCACGGCGCTGCGCGACATCCTCGGCACGCTGAAGCGTGAGAAGTTCGACATCGTCATCGTCGATTCGATCCAGACCCTGTGGTCCGACGCCCATGAGGCCGGCCCCGGCTCGGTGACGCAGGTTCGGGCCTGCGCGGGCGAGATGGTGCGGCTGGCCAAGTCGCAGGGCGTGGCGGTCGTGCTGGTCGGCCACGTCACCAAGGACGGCTCGGTCGCCGGACCGCGCGTGGTCGAACATATGGTCGACGCCGTCCTGAGCTTCGAGGGCGAGCGGGGCTATCCGTTCCGCATCCTGCGCGCCGGCAAGAATCGTTTCGGGGCCACTGACGAGATCGGCGTGTTCGAAATGGGCGACGCCGGTCTGCGCGAGGTGGCCAACCCGTCGGCCCTGTTCCTCGGCGAAGGCCGGGACCGGGCGCCCGGAGCGGCCGTATTCGCCGGCATCGAGGGCTCACGGCCGGTGCTGGTCGAGATGCAGGCGCTGGTGTCCAAGTCCGCGTACGGCACGCCGCGCCGGGCCGTGGTCGGCTGGGATACCGGCAGGCTGGCCATGGTGCTGGCGGTGCTTGAGGCGCGGTGCGGTTTCGGCTTCGGGGATCAGGACGTCTATCTCAACGTCGCAGGCGGTCTGCGCATCAACGAGCCGGCGGCGGATCTGGCGGCGGCCGCGGCCCTGATCAGTTCGGCGACCGACACCCCCCTGCCCCAGGGCTGCGTCGTGTTCGGCGAGATCAGCCTGTCGGGCGAGGTCCGCGCCGTGGGCCGGGCCGAGGCGCGGCTGCGGGAGGCGCAGAAGCTCGGCTTCGATCAGGCCCTGACTCCGCCGCTGACGGTCAAGGACAAGGGGGTCAAGGTGACCTCTGTCACGCGATTGACCGAAGCGGTCGAACGAATCTCGCAAAACCGCTATTGAGACCGGACTGACTTCAGTTCGGGCGCGCATGACCGGTTTCGACGTTATCGCCATTCTGGTCATCCTCGCCTCCGCCGCGGCCGGCTGGGTGCGCGGCGGCACGCGCGAGATCATCACCCTGCTGAGCTTCGTGCTGGCGGCGTTCATCGCCCTGGTCGCCCTGCCGCTGACGGCGCCGCTGGGACGGATGCTGGTCAATCCGGACTGGATGGGGACGATCGCAGCGGCCATCGTCTCGTTCCTGATCATCTATTTCGGCATCCGCCTGTTCGGTTCGATCCTGTCGAAGCGGGCCCAGGCGCATCCGCAACTCGGAAGCATCGACCGGATCGTGGGCATATTCGTCGGCGCGGCGCGGTCGCTGGTGCTGCTGGGCGCCGTCCATCTGGTCATCGTCGCCGCCATGCCCGGCGACAAGACACCCCGCTGGCTCAGCGAGGCGGCCCTCAGACCCGTGACCGCCGGAGCCGCCCGTATGATCCAGATCGTCCTGCCCGGCATCGGCCGCGGCGCGGATGCGCTGGCTCCGGTCGTCAGTTCATCCGTGAGCAAAGGGTTTTCCGAAGAGAAAGCCTTGCCCTCGCCCCAAACAAGCAATACCTCGCCGGCGTCCGCCGCACGCTAGCGTTCCCCGCTTCATCGGAGCCCCACGATGAGCCGCCTCGAGCATTCCATCGCCGCCCCGGTCGTTCACCGGGAGCACTATCGCGACGCCGACGACGATCGTCCGCGTCTGGAATGCGGCGTGTGCGGCGTCTGGGGCGCCGAGAAGGACGCCGCCTCTTCCGTCGTCGCCCTGGGCCTGCACGCCCTGCAGCATCGCGGTCAGGAAGCCTGCGGCATGGCCAGCATCCATGAGACCCGCTTCCACACCGAACGCCACATGGGACTGGTGGGCGAGGCCTTCGGCGGCGCGGACCTATCCACCCGCCTGCCCGGTTCGGCCGCCGTGGGCCACACGCGCTATTCCACCGCCGGCGGGTCCTTCCTGCGCAACATCCAGCCGATGTTCGCCGATCTGGATCAGGGCGGCATCGCCATCGCCCACAATGGCAACCTGACCAACTTTCTCTACCTGCGAAACCAGCTGGTCGGCGAAGGCGCCATCTTCCAGTCGACCTCGGACTCGGAGGTCATCCTCCACCTGATCGCGCGCAGCCGTAAGGCCAAGATCGTCGACCGCTTCATCGACGCCATCGGCCGGATCGAGGGCGGCTACGCCCTGGTCTGCCAGACGCGCTCCAAGATGATCGGCGCCCGCGATCCGCTGGGCATCCGCCCGCTGGTGCTGGGCCGTCTGGGCGAGGCCTGGGTGCTGGCGTCCGAGACCTGCGCGCTGGACACCATCGGCGCGACTTTCGAACGCGACGTGGAGCATGGCGAGGTGGTCGTGATCGACCACGAGGGCCTGAAGTCGCTGAAGCCCTTCCCGACCCGCGGGGCCCGGCCCTGCCTGTTCGAGTACGTCTATTTCTCGCGTCCCGACAGCGTCGTGAACGGCCGCTCGGTCTATGGCGTGCGCAAGCGGATGGGCATGCGTCTGGCTCGCGAACACGCGGTCGAGGCGGATGTCGTAGTGCCGGTGCCGGACTCCGGCGTCCCGGCGGCGCTGGGCTATGCGCAGGAAAGCGGCATTCCCTACGAGATGGGGATCATCCGCAGCCACTATCTGGGCCGCACCTTCATCCAGCCCAGCCAGGGCGCCCGCCAGAAGGGCGTGCGCATGAAGCACAGCCCCAATGGTTCGGTGCTGAAGGGCAAGCGGGTCGTGCTGATCGACGATTCCATCGTGCGCGGCACGACTTCGGTGAAACTGGTCCGCGCCGTACGCGCGGCGGGCGCGACCGAGGTGCACCTGCGCTCGGCCTCGCCGCCGATCCTGTGGCCGGACTTCTACGGCATCGACATGCCCGAGCGGGACCAGCTGATCGCCGCCAACAAGACGCTCGAAGAGATGCGCGCCCATCTGGAGGTCGACTCGCTTGGCTTCCTGTCGGTCGACGGCCTGTACGACGCCATGGAGGCGGGCCCGCGCGATCCGCGCAATCCGCAGTTCACCGACCACTATTTCACCGGCGAATACCCGACCCGCCTGCTGGATCGCGAGATCGAGGAAGGCGGACGCGAGGTGGCGGCGCGGCAACTTTCCCTGCTGGTCAGCGCTTAAGGCTCATACGATCCCCTTCAGAGGCGGCGGATGATCCAGCTCGGCTATTTCACCATCGACACCCAGGACGTCGACAAGGCCAAGGCCTTCTACTCGGCCCTGTTCGGCTGGACGTTCGACGAGGACGCCTCAAAGCCGACCTACGCCCATGTTTCGGGCAGCGATCCGGCTTTCGGCTTCACCAAGGTCGAGCGGGCCGGTCAGTTTCCGCATCTGTATTTCCGCGTCGATGACGTGGACGCCGTCTGCAGGCGGGTGACCGAGCTGGGCGGCAAGGCGGCCGCGCCGGCCGACAGCGCCAGCGGGCGCTCGGCCGTGGTCAGCGACGATCAGGGCGTCAGTTTCAGCGTGTGGCAACCCGCCCCCGGCTTCTGACTTTCGCCGGGCCGGCGGTCGGGCTATCAGCCCCGCATGACCGACCTTCCCCTCAAAGACCGCATCGCCCTCGTCGTGGGGGCCTCGCGCGGCATCGGCTATGAGACCGCGCTGGCGCTGGCCAAGGCGGGCGCGCACGTCATCGCCACGGCGCGGACCCAGGGCGGCCTGGAGGAGCTGGATGACGCCATCTATGCGGCGACGGGCAAGCACGCGACCCTGATCCCGTTCGATCTGGTCGACGGCGGGGCCATCGACCGGCTGGGCGGGGCGATCTTTGAGCGGTTCGGGCGGCTGGATATCTGGGTGCAGGCGGCGGCGACCATGGGCGCCTCGGGTCTGACGCCGGTCAGCCACGCCGATCCGCGCGTCTGGGCCAAGGTCGAGAAGACCAATTTCACCGCCGTCTACCGTCTGATCCGCTCGCTGGAGCCGCTGCTGAAGGCGTCGGACGCCGGACGCGCCGTCTATCTGACCACCAGCGTCGCCGCCGCGCCCAGGGCCTTCTGGGGCGCCTACGCTGCGTCCAAGGCCGGCGCCGAGGCGCTGGTCAAATGCTGGGCCGACGAGATCGAGTCGACGCCCGTGCGCGTCTCCATCGTCGATCCGGGCCGGATGCGCACGGCGATGCGGGCGCAGGCCTATCCGGGCGAGGATCCGCAGGACGTCGTCCATCCCTCGGTCATCGGCCCGCTAATGGTCGAACTGGCGCGCGGCGATCTGGAGCCGGCGCTGGAGGTGAAGTTCAAGGACTGGAGCGGCGGTCCGAACGTGGCGGCGCTGATCTAGGAAACGCGCAGAAAGCCTGTCGATCCAGCTTTTGCGCCGAACCATCCGGCGGCGACAACCAGCAAGACACCTGCGACCGCCATCCATGTCGGATGAGGGATCATGATCAGGTTGGCGGCGGTGGCGCACAGGAACAGGCCTGCCGCGACCCAACCCGGCCACGACCCGCGGCGGCCGAAACGCGCCGCAAAGGCGGCGGCGGCGAAGGCCGCGACCGTCCACGTCGCCAGCATGGTGACGAAGACCGTCACCGGCAGACCGGCCACATAGGCCTGCATCGCGGCGCGGTCGCTCATGTCGGCCGGCGCCGGGCCGGCGGCTGCGGCCAGCGATTGGGACAGCATGTCGCCGGCCATGACGATGGCGAAGGCGATGACAACGCCAACGATGATGGAAAGTATGAGTCTGAGCATCTGGAACCCTCCCGAGGTTCCGTCAGCCTAGGCCCGCGGTCATCGTGGCGTCAAAGACGCGCGTCCTACTTCTTCGGCAGGTGCTTCTGACCCGTCCGCACCCGGCCCGAGCGCGACACCTGACGGGCCCCGCCGCGGGCGCCCTTCTGGACCGCCACCGATGAGCCGGCCTTCTTGTTGGCGCTGGCCTTCAACCCCGCCAGCGGCTTCAGCTTGGTCTTGCCGGCCTTCTTCTGCTCCAGCGCCTTGCCGGGCAGGTTGGACAGCATTTCCTCGCGTTCGGCCTTCTTGATCACCCGGCGCGGCGCGGTCTTGGCGTCGCCCTTGTAGCGTTCGGGGCCCGACTTGGAGCCGCCCGGCGCATAGGGGTTCTCGCTGCCCGACTTGACGATCAGGCGGATCGGCGTGCCCGGCAGGTCGAAGGATTCGCGCAGGTTATTGACCAGATAGCGTTTGTACTGCTCGGGCATGGCCTCGGCGCGACTGGCCATCAGCACGAAGGTCGGCGGACGGGCCTTGGTCTGGGCCATGTATTTGGGCTTGATCCGCTTGCCGTCGACGGCGGGGGGCGGATGCCTCTGGGTGGCCATGGACAGCCAGGTGTTCAGGTCCTTGGTCTTGACCTTGACCGACCAGGTCGCGTGGGCCTGAAGCACGGCGGGCATCAGGCGCTCGACACCTCGGCCGCTGTGCGACGACAGGGCCACGAACGGCGAGCCCTTCAGCTGGGGCAGCTTGTCCTCGGCCATCTGGGTCAGCTTGGCCAGTTTCGACTGGGGCTCGGTCTCGAGGTCCCATTTGGCGGCGACATAGACCAGCGCCCGGCCCTCGCGCTCGACCAGATCGGCCAGCTGCAGGTCCTGGGTGTCGAAGGCGTCGTCCTTGTCCATCACAGGAACAGGGCCAGGGCGGCGACATCCGACGGCTCGATCCGGCCCTTCAGGCACTGGGCGTCGACGATCTCGGCCTCCCCCTCTTGAACACGTTGATGGCGNTAAGGAACCTGTAGAAGGCTGTCGTTTCCAGGACCGAATACTCGGCCATCTGGGTCAGCTTGGCCAGTTTCGACTGGGGCTCGGTCTCGAGGTCCCATTTGGCGGCGACATAGACCAGCGCCCGGCCCTCGCGCTCGACCAGATCGGCCAGCTGCAGGTCCTGGGTGTCGAAGGCGTCGTCCTTGTCCATCACCAGCACAACCACCTCGGCGAAGGTGATGGCGCGGATGGTGTCGGCGACCGACAGCTTCTCCAGCTTCTCCTGCACCCGGGCCTTGCGGCGCATGCCGGCGGTGTCGACCAAGCGGATGTTCTGGCCTTCGTATTCCCAGTCGACCGAGATGGAGTCGCGGGTGATGCCGGCCTCGGGGCCGGTCAGCATGCGGTCCTCGCCGATCAGGCGNCGGATGTTCTGGCCTTCGTATTCCCAGTCGACCGAGATGGAGTCGCGGGTGATGCCGGCCTCGGGGCCGGTCAGCATGCGGTCCTCGCCGATCAGGCGATTGATCAGGGTCGACTTGCCGGCGTTGGGACGGCCGATGATGGCGATGCGGATTGGCTTGTCGGGCTCGTCGACCTCTTCGATGAAGATGTCGGCGCTGGCGGCGACCACGGCGGCGTACAGATCCGCCATACCCTCGCCGTGCTCGGCCGAGATGGCGACCGGCTCGCCGAAGCCGAGCGCATAGGCCTCGCCGATGCCGCCGCCGCTCTCGCGGCTCTCGGACTTGTTGGCCAGCAGGATGACGGGCTTGTGCTGTTTGCGCAGGCGGTCGGCGAAGATGCGGTCCAGCGAGGTCACGCCTTCGCGGGCGTCCATCATGAACAGGATCAGGTCGCCGTCTTCCAGCGCCGCCTCGGTCTGCTCGCGCATCCGCGATTCGAGGCTGCCGTCGGTGACGTCCTCATAGCCGGCGGTGTCGATCAGCGTCAGATCCATGTCGCCGATGTTGCCGTCCGCATAGCGGCGGTCGCGGGTCACGCCGGGGCGGTCATCGACCAGCGCGAGGCGCTTGCCGACGAGACGGTTGAATAGTGTCGACTTGCCCACGTTGGGGCGGCCGACGATGGCGACTTTGAGAGCCATGTCGGCCTTCTAACGCAGTTTGTGGTCCGGCGTCAGCGAATGCTGACGAGGTCGCCATTGTCGGTGAGGACGTACAGCGCGCCGTTGTAGGCCGCCGGCGCCAGATAGACGGCGCCGCCGCCCAGTTTGAGCGAGGCCGTCTGGGCCCCGGTCTTAGGATCGAAGGCGACCAGTTCGCCGTCCGAATTGGTCAGGACCAGTCGGTTGGAGGCCAGCAGCGGGCCCGACCATTCCGGCCGCACCGTGCGGTCCCAGAAGCCGAAATAGCCGCCTTCCTGACGCACGCGGCCCTCGTTGAGGTCGCGGCTCCAGTAGATCTGGCCGCTGTCGCGGTTGATCACGGTCAGTTCGCCGTCCTTGGACACGACATAGATGACGTCGCCGACCGGCAGGGGCGCATTGACGCCCGCGATCGGCAGCGGCGCCCATTTGGGCTGGCCGGAGCGGATGTCCATGGCCGACAGCACGCCCGAGTGGCTGACGGCGTAGACCATGCCGCGGCTGACAACGGGACGGCCGGCGATGTCGCGGATTTCCGACAGGGCGCTGGTGCGGCTGGTGCGCGACAGGACCTGCTGCCAGACGGACTGGCCCGTCTGGGCGCGCAGGGCCACGACCTCGCCCGACGAGAAGGGCGCGATCACGGTGTCGCCGACGACGGCCGGGCTGGAGGCGCGCATGATGCGGGCCGGTTCAGGGATGCCGCGATACGACCAGACCTGGGCGCCGCTGTTGACGTCGAACGCCTGGATCTGGTTCTCGACATCGACGACGAAGACGCGGCCGCCCGAAACGGTCGGAGCGCCGTGGATCGGCACATCGACGGGGGTCGTCCACAGGACCGCGCCCGTGGCCTGATCGAGGGCCGTGATGACGCGATAGCCGGAGGAGACGAACACCTTGCCGCCGCCGACGGCGACTCCGCCACCGAAACCGCCGCCGGTCGTCCCGCCGCCGCCGATGCCGAGGAACCCGCGGCTGCCGCCCTCGCGCTCGGTCGGCTTGATGTCGACCTTCCAGGCCGGGGCGCCCGTCCCTGCGTCGAGCGCAGACACGGTCGACTCGCCGTCCAGAACGAAGATGCGGCCGTTGTCAGCCACGACCGGGGCCATGACCTGACGCGTACGCGACGAGCCGGCGCCGACGCCGCGGCGCCAGGCGACCTTGAACTCGGGCGCCGCGATCACGTGTTCGATCGAATTTTCGGCGTTGCCGCCCGGCTGGGTCCAGGCCGTGGCGGCCTGCGGACCCGGTATGAAGAAGTCGCGCCCGGACAGGGCGGCCGACGGGGCCAGCTGCTGTTCGAACTCCAGGACGGAGATCCGCTGACCCTCGGTGGCCGTGGCCTGCGGCTTCGTATCGCCGCCGAGGCCGAACGGGAGGGCGTCCCGCACGGTGCTGCACGAGGCGACGGAGACGGCCAGACCACCCAGCAGGGCGACTTTAAGCACGCGATTCATGGCGGACGTCCTGGAAGCGGGGATCACGGGCGGGCCGACGCAGCGGCGGGGGCGGCGGCGGGCGCTGCAGCAGCCGGTGCGCCCGGCTGGGCTGCGGCGGCGGGCTGGGCCGGAGCGGCGACGGGAAGAGCGGCCTGAGCGCGAACGATGGCGGTCAGGTTGGCCGCCGCGCCGGAGTCGATGGCGGCGATCGCCAGGTCGGCGCGCTGGCTGACGATTTCGGGCGTGTCCAGGCCGTTCTTGAGCAGGACGAACGCCTCGCGCGCCGGCGCGGTCTGGCCGTGCTGGAGCCGGGCCATGGCGAGCGCCTCGAGCGCGAACGGGCTGAACGGGCGGCCGTCCTTGGCGATCGGGTCAAGCCGGGCCTCGATCTGCGGCAGGGTTTCACTGTCCATGGCCAGCCACGCGCCCTTGAGAACGGCGGCGTCGCGCAGCAGCGGATCGCCCGAAGCCTTGGCGGCTTCGTCGAAACGGGCGATGGCGTCCGGAATGCGGTTGGCTTCCAGCGCGATATTGCCGCGCTGCATCAGGGCCAGCGCCTTGTAGGCGCTGTTGCCTTCCTTGGCCGCCTCGATGAAGGCGGCGTCGGCGCCGACGGGGTTGTTGGCCTGCATCGACTGCATGCCGCGATCGTAGGCGATGGAGGCCTTGTCGGCCTTCGACGTCTGCATGCTGTCCCAGCCCCAGAAGGCCAGGGCGGCGATCAGCGCGACCAGAAGCACGCCGCCCACGACGGGCAGCCAGGTGCGGGCCAGCCGCTTGTAGCGGTCGGAGCGAAGCTCCTCCTCGACCTGCTCGAAAACATCAACCACGGATACGTCGCCCCCGGAAAACGGCGCTCAAGGCCGTGAATTTCAATCCGGCCGGACCCTAGAGGGTCAGCCTGCCCGCCGCAACGCAGCCCTTAGGGCGTAACGGGCTTTTTCGAGAAGTAGGTCTCGACTTCGGCAGGAAAACGGCGGGCTTTCACGTCAGCGGCGTAGGCGGCGACCGCCTTGCCGATCTCGCCGCGCATGTCGGCGTAGCGGCGCACGAATTTCGGCGTCCAGTCGAACAGGCCCAGCATGTCGGGCGTCACCAGAATCTGGCCGTCGCAGGCGGACGAGGCGCCGATGCCGATGGTCGGCTTGTCGACGGCGGCGGTGATGTCGCGCGGGCCTCGGCTTCCGACATGACCCGAAGACGTTCCTCGTCGGTCCGGCCCTTGGCCTTGAAGGCCCCGTCCGTCAGTACGGCCTGGGGCCGCAGGCCGACGTGCCCCATGACCGGGATGCCGCGCTGGACCAGATAGGCGATGGTTTCCGCAACCGTCGGGCCGCTTTCCAGCTTCACGCCCTGGGCGCCGGTTTCCTTCATCACGCGGGCGCAGTTTTCGTAGGCCAGCTCCTTGCCGCCCTCGTAGCTGCCGAAGGGCATGTCGATGACGACCATGGCCTTCTTCGAGCCGCGCATGACGGCCTGGCCGTGGAGAATCATCATCTCCAGCGTGACGCCGACCGTATTGGGCATGCCGTGCACCACCATGCCGACGCTGTCGCCGACCAGCAGAAGGTCGCAGTGGTCGTCCAGCAGGGCGGCGGTCGGGGCGTCGTAGGCCGTCAGGCAGACGATGGGCTCGCCGCCCTTGCGGTTGCGGATGTCGGGCGCGGCGAGGCGGCGGACGGTTTCCTGCTTCTGGCTGGACATGGCGGTCCTCCTGTTCGGGGACCTAGATAGCGATGAGGCCTGCCCCCGTCATCCCTGCGGACGACGGGGACCGGTTCACATCTCCTGTGACAGCTTCATCACCCCGGCCGCGGCCAGGGCGATCAGGGCGCCGGCGGCGATCCAGAACAGCTGCATTCCGCCCATGGACCCCAGCTCCAGACTGCCGAGACCGAGCTGGTCCAGGCCGCCCTGCACCGTGTTCTGGACACTGAGCGAGGTGGAGCGAATACCCTGACCGAGGGCGTCGCCCGCCACGACGCCGTCGCCGGAGCCGAGGCCGAGATTCGCATTCATGGCTTCACGCACCGCCACGCCGCCGCCGATGACCCCGGCGAGGCCAAGGGCGAAGACCCGCACGCGGGAGCCCTTCTGCAGCCGCTGCTCGACCCGGGCGGTGAACAGGGCCGTATCTGCCATCTGGGGAGCGCGCGCGAACAGGCGCTCGATTTGGGGATCGAACTCGTCAGCCGACATGCTGCGTTCCTCCCAGGGGCTGCGCGGATTGCGGTTGTAGCCGCGCGCGGAGTTTATCCAGACCACGTTTGACATGAGACTTCACCGTGCCGAGTGGCAAATTCAGGGCGGCGGCGATTTCGGGATGCGCCATGCCGGCCCCGTGACAAAGGGAGACACACAGTCGTTCGGGCTCGCTGAGGGTCTTGAGCGCTTCATCGAGGTCCATCAGGCCCGCCTGATCGGCAGCGGGCGCGACATCTTCCTGTTCACTTTCAGCGATGTAGCGGGCTTCTTTTGCAACGCGCTTGATGTAGAGGCGCGCCGCGATCCGCTTGACCCAGGCGGCGAAGGTGCCCTCGCCGCGGAACTCCGCGCACCGCTCGAACGCCTGGATGAAGGCGTCCTGTGCGATGTCGTCGGCGAGGGAGGCCTGCGCCCCCATCCGCCGCAGCAGGCCCCGCACCGCCGAACCGTGGCGGCGCACCAGCTCGCCGAACTCCCGCCGCCCGCCCGCCGCCGCAAGGGCGGCGAGCTCGACGTCGTGTCGGTCGATCAGAGGTTGGGTCATCATCAGTCCCCCTGTCCGATCGGGCTCAGTCCTTGTTCTTGTTGAAGAAGCTCAGGACCAGATAGGCCAGGCCGATGGTGGCCGGGATGGCTGCGATGCCCAGCAGGCCGTCGCCGACGTTGCCGTGCCAGTCGTCGCCGCCCTGCCAGCCCATGTTGTTGATCATGCTGAAGGCGGCGATGCCGATGCCGACGGCCAGCCAGATGATACCGCGGCGGATGTCGCGGGTCCGCGAGGGCAGGTTCTTGTTCACATCCTTGGTCATGGCCTCGATCATCTCGGGCGGCAGCTCTTGCCCCTTGTCGATGGCGCGGCGGACGGTCTCCTGCATTTCGCGGCGTTCGCGGAATTTCAGGTAGGTCGGGCCGAATGCGATGGCTGTGATGGTGCCGAAGACCGACAAGACGGCAACCAGGCCGATGAACTCTTCCATGCGGGTATCCCCTCTATTCAGACCGGAGCCTGATGCTTCGGCCTTCTGACGACAAGAGGCTGTGAAGAGGCTCCATGGATGCGGACGGCGAGGTGAAACTTTCGTAAGGCGGAGAAAGCCAACCGACCGGAGCCTCTCCTGATGATCGACCGCCGCAGCCTTCTGGCCGGACTGGCCGCTGCACCGTTGACCGCCTGCGCGACCGGAACGGGCTTCGTGACCGGGGTCGAAGGGCCGTCGCTGACGCTGGTCACCTTCAACATCTGGCACAATCAGGGCGACTGGGCCGCGCGCCTGCCACTGCTGATCGCCGCCATCCGGGCCGATAACCCTGACGTCATCGCCCTGCAGGAGGTGCTGGAGGACGCCGCCGTCGGCCTGCCCAATCAGGCGCGGACGATCGCCGATGCGCTGGGCGGCTATGAGATGCATTTCGTGTCGACAGACGCCGAGGGCGCGCCCCGCCGCTACGGCAATGCGATCCTCAGCCGCCTGCCCGTGCTGGCCCACGACTGGAAGAAGCTGGAGCCGCTGGACGACTACCGCACCGCCATCCGGGCGCGGGTGGACGTCGGCGGGCGTGCGGTCGATATCGTCAACACGCATCTGGCCTGGCAGGCCGACGCCCAGGCCGTGCGGGCGCGCCAGATCGCCGACCTGATGGCCTGGCTGCCCAGGGACGGGACGCCGCTGATCGCCATGGGCGACTTCAATGCCGTGCAGGAGGATACCGGGCTGGCGGTGCTGACGGGAGAGCGGTTCTTCAGCGCTCTGCCCCCCGGCTCGGCGCCCACGACGCTGAACCCGGCGAAGAACCACCCGCCCCGCGTCATTGACCACATCTTCGCCGAGACGGCCCGGTTCGCGCCCGTGCGCGGGGCGGTGATCGGGTCAGCGCCGTCCGGCGGGGAATATCCGTCCGATCATTTCGGCGTGGCGGCGACCGTCAGGCTGCGCTGAACCGGCGGGACAGCCACAGTGCGGCGCCGGCGCTGACCGCCGCGCCCGCCAGCATGCCGGCGGCCGGGATCAGGGCCGCGATGTCCTCGCCCAGCGGACCGACCACCGGGATCAGGGCCCACAGGATGGCGACCCCGGCGACGCCCCACGGGACCAGAGCCGCGACCGTCATCCACGCGCGGCGCAGGGCGATCCGCTCCGCCAACTGCGCCTGGAAGGCGTAGTCCCGCGCCGGCGGCGCTTCCGCGGCGAACAGGGCCTCGAGTTTCTGTTCAGGCGTCATCGGACCCTCCGAGCGCTTTCAGCAACCGCGCCCGTCCGCGGGCAACATGCGACTTCACTGTGCCAAGCGGCAAGCCCAGGGCGACCGACGCCTCCGTGTTCGACCAGCCGTCGGCCAGACACAGGGCGACACAGGCGCGGACGTCCGGCGGCAGTTCCGCCATGGCCGCAACCATGGACAGCCGGTCCTCGTGCGAGACGCCCGCAGGCGGGTCGGCTGTCTCCAGCCAGATGTTGTCCCGCGCCGCGCCGCGCCGCGAACTGCGGATCCGGTCCTTCGCCTTGCGCCAGGCGATGCCGCACAGCCATGGGCGAATGCCCGCCGGATCCTTGAGCGACCGCAGCGATCGCCAGGCGGCGAGGAAGGCGTCCTGCGCCACATCGTCCGCCTCGGCCCAGCCCCCGCCCAGCGCGCGGCGCAGAAACCCCCGCACCGCCGCCTGATGCCGCTCGACCAGCCGCGAGAAGGCCGCGTCCGAACCGGCGGTCGCCCGGCGCACCAGTTCGGCGTCTGTCAGAAGTCCGTCCATGCCCCCGGCCCCGGCCCGGCATCACTCGCCCCGCCGGCGCCCCATCAGGGCCGAGACGAGGCTGGCGAGGCACAGGGCGCCCAGAACGAAGGCCACGATCAGGAAGGCCTCTCCCGCACCGTAGATGTCGGCGTAGCTGGCGTAGGCGAAGCCGACCCCCATGACCCCGAACAGGACCACCGAGAACCAGTTGCCGTCATTCATCCGGCTGCCGCCGCCCCGGCGCGAATGCCAGGAGTCGTCATCGGCGTCGATCGGACGCTCCAGCACCTTCAACAGCGCCTCGGGCGGCTCCTGCCCCTTGGCGGCGTACGTCTTGATCAGGTCCAGCGTGTCCTTTTGCCGACGGTAGTTCAGGAAGCTGTTGAAGCCGCCGAACACGAACCAGGCCAGCGGGAACAGCAGCCACCAGTAAGAACGGAACAGGTCTTCCATGATCTTTACCCCTCATGCGCCGGACGCCTTGCCCGCGCTTTCATAGGGTAGTCGCCGCCGACCGCGCCAGCGGATGCGGTGGTCCGGAATTTTTTTGGAACCGCCCGGATGCGCAACCCATCTTGCGGCCTCGCGTTCGCTGGCGGACACTCAGTCCGAACCGGAGCGACACCCCATGGTCCAGATCACCTATCGTATCGTCGAGCACGACGGCGGCTGGGCCTATCAGTCGGGCGGCACCTATTCCGAGACCTATCCCACGCATGACGCGGCGCGGGCCGCCGCCGTCGCCGTGGCGCGCGAGCAGAAGGTGCCGGACGAGGATACGCTGATCGAATACGCCGACTCCTCCGGCCGCTGGGTCACCGAGCGCGCCGACGGCCACGATCGGCCCGAGGTCGACGTCGAGGGCTGACAGCAACCGCTTGTGATCGGCCGAGGCTAGGCGCGGCGGCGCCCGGCCGTTAGGTCTGCGCGTCCAGTCCGTGGAACCGGTTACACATGCGTCACGCCCCCTTCACCGTCCCGACCCGCCGCATGCTTCTGGCCGGAGGCGCGATGGCGGCCGGGATGGTGATGGCTCCCCGGATCGCTTCCGCGCGAGCGGCGGCGGACCTCGACCGGGTCAACGCTCTGATCGCCCGGATGACGATCGAGGAGAAGGCCGGCCAGCTGAACCTGCTGAACGATCCCTTCCGCTGGCGGCCCGAGGGCGTGAACCCCGGCGACTTCAACCCCGATCAGGCGAGCGTCGCCGCGGACATCCGCGCCGGCCGGATCGGCGCCCTGTTCAACGGCGTAGGCGCCGCGACCACCCGCATGGTGCAGGACATGGCGGTCCGCGACAGCCGGCTGGGTATTCCGCTGCTGTTCGCCGCCGACATCGTCCACGGCCTGCGCACCACCTTCCCCGTTCCTCTGGGGGAGACCGCCAGCTGGGATACCGATCTGGCCATGCGCACGGCGCGCGCCGCCGCCGTCGAGGGCGGCGCCGCGGGCGTGCACCAGACCTATGCGCCCATGGTCGACGTCGGCCGCGATCAGCGCTGGGGCCGGGTGGTCGAGGGCGCGGGCGAGGACGTGCTGCTGAACAATCTGTTCGCCGCGGCGCGGACGCGGGGCTTCCAGGGCGACGATCTGAAGGCCTGGTCGTCGCTGCTGGCCTGTCCCAAGCATTTCGCCGCCTATGGGGCGGCCGAGGCAGGGCTGGACTACAACTCCACGGACATGAGCGAGCTGGAACTGCGCTCGGTCTATCTGCCGCCGTTCAAGGCCGCCTTCGACGCGGGCGCCCTGTCGACGATGAGCGCCTTCAACGACCTGAACGGCGTGCCCGCCAGCGGCAACAAATGGCTGCTGACGGACATCTTGCGCGGCGAATGGGGTTTCTCCGGCTTCGTGGTGTCCGACTATACCTCCGAGCAGGAACTGATCGCCCACGGCTATGCCTCTGACGGACGCGACGCGGCGCGGCTGGCCCTGATGGCCGGCGTCGACATGTCGATGAAGAGCGGCCTGTACCTCAAACACATCCCGGAACTGGTCCAGCCGGGCGACGTGCCGCTGGCGCGCGTCGACGAGGCGGTGCGGCGGGTGCTGATGACCAAGGCGGCGCTGGGCCTGTTCGACAACCCCTACCGCGGCTCGGACGTGCGCACCGAACGCCGGGTCCACGGCAGCCGCGAGCATCTGGCGCTGGCGCGCGAGGCGGGCCGCAAGTCGATCGTGATGTTGAAGAACGAGGGCGGCCTGCTGCCCCTGCCGAAGACCGGCAAGAGCTATGCCCTGATCGGGCCGTTCGGTGCGGATACGACCGACATCTTCGGACCATGGTCGATCTTCAAGGATCCGAAGCTGGCGGTGTCGCTGGAACAGGGCCTGCGCGCGGCGCTGGGCGATGGCTCAAGCCTGACGGTGGTCAAGGGGTCGGATGTCGAGGCGCCGATCGCGGGTGGTATCGACGCCGCTGTGGCGGCGGCATCGCAGGCCGATGTCGTGCTGCTGGCCGTCGGGGAGTCCGGCGAAATGTCCGCCGAGTCCAAGTCCCGCGTCGACATCGGCATTCCGGAACCCCAGCTGGCGCTGGCGCAGGCCGTGGCCGCGACGGGCAAGCCTGTCGTCGTCCTGCTGCGCAACGGGCGCGGCATGGAGCTGGCCGGCGCGGTGAAGGACGCCCCCGCCATTCTGGTCACATGGTTCCTGGGCTCGGAAACGGGCCATGCGGTCGCGGACATCATCTTCGGCGATCATGCGCCGACCGGACGGCTGCCCGTCAGCTTCCCCCACCGGTCGGGCCAGTCTCCCTTCTACTATGCGCACAAGACCACCGGGCGACCGTCGCAGCCGACCGACACCGAATTCACATCCAAATTCCGCGAGGCGCCTCACCTCGCCCTCTATCCTTTCGGGCACGGCCTGACCTACGGCGCAGTCAGCTGGTCGCCGGTCCGCCTGTCGACCCCGACCATGGCCTGGAACGGCGCGATCGAGGCCAGCGTGACCCTGACCAACTCCGGCTCGCGGGCGGTGTCAGAAGTCTTGCAGCTATACATTCGCGACAGAACGGCCTCGATCACCCAGCCGGTCCGTCTGCTGAAGGGCTTCCGGCGTGTGACCGTGCCCGCGGGCGGTTCGCTGGAGGTGACCCTGCCGCTGACATTCGCCGAGCTGAGCTTCCTCGGCCCCGACCTGAGCCCCACAACCGAGCCGGGCCTGTTCGATGTCTGGCTGAGCGCCGACGCCCAGAGCGGCGAGCCGGCGACCTTCGCCCTGACCCGCTAGATCACGGTTTCGGCGTAGCGGTCGGGCTTGAAGCCTACGAGCGTGCGCCCGCCGAGATCCAGCACCGGGCGTTTGATCATCGACGGCTGGGCCAGCATCAGGTCCACGGCCTTGGCCGCGGTCAGATCCGCCTTGTCGGCTTCCGGCAGCGCCTTGAAGGTCGTGCCCGCACGGTTCAGCACCGTCTCCCAGCCATGCTCGGCCACCCAGCCCTCGACGCGGGCGCGGTCGATGCCGGCCTTCTTGTAGTCATGGAAGTCGTGCGCCACGCCGTGGTCGGTCAGCCAGACGCGGGCCTTCTTGACGGTGTCGCAGTTGGGGATGCCATACAGGGTCGGGGTCATGGCGGCCTGTGTGCCGACGAGGCGCCCGCACCGCAAGTCGCCTGATTTGCATTTAACCTGTAAGTTTAATATAAGGCCGCGATCAGCAAAGGAGACGCCTCATGACCGCCCTCCCGCCACGCCAGAAGGTCATTCCCACCCTGTGGTTCGACAAGAACCAGGCCGAGGAAGCCGCCCGCTTCTATGTGTCCCTGCTTCCGGATTCGCGCATCGACACCATTGTCCATTCGCCGGGCGACTATCCGGATGGTCACGCCGGCGACGTGCTGGTGGTCGAGTTCACCCTCGCCGGCAGCCGCTACACGGCGCTGAACGGCGGCCCGATGTTCAAATTCAACGAGGCCGTCTCGCTACAGATCGACTGCGAGGACCAGACCGAGGTCGACCGTCTCACCGAGGCCCTGTCCGCCGTCCCCGACGCCGAGCAATGCGGCTGGGTGAAGGATCGCTGGGGCCTGTCCTGGCAGATCGTGCCCTACGCCCTGCCCCGTCTGCTGGCCGACCCGGACCCGGCGGTTCGCAAGCGGGTGTTCGACGCCATGATGCAGATGAAGCGGTTGAACGTCGCCGAGCTGGAGCGGGCGGCCAAAGGCTGAGCGCGAGGCGGGAACCGGAGGGCCTTCAGCAGCGCTTCCGGTTCCCGTTCATCCGACGCCGGCCCGCCCATGGTACCCGATCCCGAACCTCGCGACTTCTGCAAGCCCGCCATCCTGCTGGCGGGACCCGTCGATTTCGACATGTACGCCGCCTTCCGCGAACAGCTGGACAAGGCCCCGGCCGAAGGCCTGATCGTGGTCGAACTGAGCACCGTGGGCGGCGATCCCGAGGTCGCGCGGATGATGGGCGAGGACGTGCGGTTCCGCAGCGAATTCGAGCCCGAGCGGCGCTTCGTCTTTCTGGGCAAGGCCGCGGTCTATTCGGCCGGCGCAACCTTCATGAGCTTCTTCGCGCGGGACAACCGCTATCTGAGCCGCGGCGCGCGGCTGATGATCCATGAGCGGAAGATGTCCGAAAAACTCAGGATCGAAGGGCCGCTGACCAACTGCGTCGCCCTGCTGAAGGCCAAGCTGCACGAGGTCGAGCAATCGATCCTGATCCAGAACGAAGGCTTTGAATGCCTCGTCCGGGATTCGAACGTCACCCTCGAAGACGTCCTCAAACGCGCGCCTGAGAACTGGTACATCGAGGCCGAAGAGGCCGTGGAACTGGGTCTGGTGCGCGCGGTGATCTGACTCAGTCCGCGTCGGCCTGCACCGCCCCGGCGGCGACGGGATCCGGCGTTCCCGACAGCGCCCGGTCCAGCGCCTCGCGGTCCAGCCCCTTCTCCCATTTCGCCACGACGATGGTCGCCACGGCGTTGCCGATGAAGTTGGTCAGGGCCCGGCACTCGCTCATGAACCGGTCGACGCCGAGGATCAGGGCCATGCCCGCCACCGGCACCGACGGCACCACCGCCAGCGTCGCCGCCAGTGTGATGAAGCCTGCCCCCGTGACGCCCGCCGCCCCCTTGGAGCTCAGCATGGCCACGGCCAGCAGCAGCACCTGATCGCCCAGCGAAAGGTCGACGCCGCAGGCCTGGGCGATGAACAGGGCCGCCAGCGTCATATAGATGTTGGTGCCGTCCAGATTGAACGAATAGCCGGTCGGCACGACCAGCCCGACCACCGACTTGTCGCAACCGGCGCGGCCCATCTTCTCGATCAGGCTGGGCAGGGCCGCCTCGGACGACGAGGTGCCGAGCACCAGCAGCAGCTCTTCCTTCAGATACCGGATCAGTTTGAAGATCGAGAAGCCGTTGAACCGCGCCACCGCGCCCAGCACCACGACCACGAAGAGGGCGGAGGTCAGGTAGAAGGTCCCGACCAGCGCCGCCAGATTGATCACCGACTCAATGCCGTAGCGACCGATGGTGAAGGCGAAGGCGCCGAAGGCCCCGATCGGCGCCGCCTTCATCAGGATGGCGACCAGTTTGAAGAAGGCCTCGGACACGCTTTCCAGCACGGTCATGACCGGCTGGGCGCGGTCGCCGATGACGGCCAGCGAAATGCCGAACAGGATGGCGAAGAACAGCACCTGCAGGATCTCGCCGCCGGCGAAGGCGCCGACCACGGTCTCGGGGATGATGTTCATCAGGAAGCCGACGATGGTCGTGTCGTGCGCCTTGTCCGCATACTGGGCGACGGCGGCCGGATCGAGCGTGGCGGGGTCCACATTCATGCCCGCGCCGGGCCGCACGACGTTGGCGACGATCAGGCCGACGATCAGGGCCAGGGTGGAGAAGGTCAGGAAGTAGGCGAAGGCCTTGCCGACCACCTTGCCCAGCTTGCCGAGGTCGCGCAGGTGGGCGATGCCGGTGGCCACGGTCAGGAAGATCACCGGCGCGATGATCATCTTCACCAGCCGGATGAAGGCGTCGCCGAGCGGCTTCAGGCTCTCCCCGAACGCCGGCCAGAAATGCCCGATCAGGGCGCCGAGGCCGATGGCGACGAGGACCTGGAAATACAGATGGGTCCAGATCGGCGCCTTCTTCGGCGGCGCGACGGGCGCGGCTTCGACGGCGACGCCGGGGGCGACCTTCACAGGCCGCGGCGCGGGCTTGCGCGGGGTGTCGGATGTCGTCGGCTTGCGGGCCATGCCGTCTTCTCCTGACCGCACGACAGCGCGATTCCCCGACAGACTACGGAGTCATGGCGTCCATTCCCACAGGCTGAATTCTCTTCCGCGACCCGATACAAGGATCGGGCATCGCCGCGGAGCCGCCTGACCCCATGTGCAACACCTACCGCTTCCGGCCTTTCGCGGATCAGCCGTTCGAGGAAATCCGCCAGATCGGCGTCCCGCTCGAGTTTCCGGAGGGGCGGCCGAACATCGAGCCGCGAGACGAAATACGCATCGGTGATTCCGCGCCGCTGCTCACCCGAACGGATACCGGCGTTGCCCTGCGGACCGTCAAATGGGCTTGGACCTCGCCGCAGGGCAGGCCCGTCTTCAACTTCCGTTCCGACGACCGGTCCTTCGCCAACAGCTTGCGTTGCGCGATTCCCTCCGACGGTTTCTACGAATTCACCGACGCCCTGCCCGGACAGAAACGCAAGACGAAGTGGCTCTTCACCTTCGCGGACAACCCCGTTTTCTGGATCGCCGGCGTCATCCGTGACGACGCCTTCGCCCTGCTGACGACAGAGCCCGGTCCCGACATTGCGCCGTACCATAGCCGCCAGATCGTGATCCTGCCGACCGGCCGCGTCATGGAATGGCTAGACCTCTCGACGCCCGAGAATGAGCTCCTTGCGCCTCTGCCCGGCGGCAGCCTGGGCGTGGAGCGCGTGTTCCCGGCGCAGGCGGACCTCGCGGAGCCTCAACTCTTTCGCTGAGGATGTGGGGTCTCCCCGCGCTTCAGCATCGCCACCAGATCCGCGATCTTCTTCTTACGCCCGGCCTCGGTCTTCATATTGTGGGTGCGGAAGGCCAGGGCGAAGCTGTTCTGCGCGGTCAGCTTGCCCAGCATCTCCTTCGCCCTCGGCTCCGCGTCGATGGCGGCCTGCAGGTCGGCGGGGATGGCCATGTCCTTACTGCCGCCATAGGCGCGGGCCCAGCGCCCATCAGCCTTTGCGGCCTCGACCTCCTTCAGGCCGTGCTCCGTCATCCGACCCTCGGCGATCAGGCGGGCGACGTTGTCGACATTGATCTGGCTCCAGATGCTCTTCGCGCGGCGGGGCGTGTAGCGCTGGAGGTAGCTGCGGTCGTCGAAACTCTTTTTCAGGCCGTCGATCCAGCCCCAGCAAAGAACCACGTCGATGGCCTCCTTCGGCGTGATCGACGGCAGGCCCGTGGCGAGCTTGTGGATTTTGATCCAGACCTCGTCCTGGCCGTCGTGATGCTTTCCGAGCCATGCGTAAAAAGCGTCGGCGTCCACGAACTCGCGGACGTGGTTGGGATCGACCGTGATCGGGCCCTTTACTCCCACTCGATCGTTCCCGGCGGCTTGGACGTCACGTCGTAGACCACGCGGTTCACGCCGCGGACCTCGTTGACGATGCGCGTGGCGCAGCGGCCCAGCACATCCCACGGGAATTCGAAGAAGTCTGCCGTCATGCCGTCGGTCGACGTCACCGCGCGCAGGGCCAGCACCTTCTCGTATGTGCGGGCGTCGCCCATGACGCCGACCGTCTTGACCGGCAGCAGCACGGCGAAGGCCTGCCAGATGCTGTCGTAGAGGCCCGCCTTGCGGATCTCCTCGAGATAGATGGCGTCGGCCTGCTGCAGCGTCTCGACGGCGTCCGGCGTGATCTCGCCCGGGATGCGGATGGCCAGACCTGGCCCCGGGAACGGATGCCGCCCCACGAAGGCGTCGGTCAGCCCCAGTTCACGGCCCAGCGCCCGCACCTCGTCCTTGAACAGTTCGCGCAGGGGCTCGACCAGCTTCAGCTTCATGAAGTCGGGCAGGCCGCCGACATTGTGGTGGCTCTTGATGACGTGGGCCTTGCCGCTCGAGGACGAGACGCTCTCGATCACGTCCGGATAGAGGGTGCCCTGGGCGAGGAATTCGGCGCCCTCGATCTTGTTGGCCTCGCGGTCGAAGATCTCGATGAAGACCCGGCCGATCGTCTTGCGCTTGGTCTCGGGGTCCGACTGGCCGGCCAGAGCGCCGAGGAATTCCTTCGACGCATCAACGCTCGCGGAAGAGCGTGGTGACCTGCTTCGCCTCATCCTTCCGCAGCAATCCGGTGTCGACAAACACGCAGGTCAGCTGGTCGCCGATCGCCTCGTGGATGAGGACCGCCGCCACCGAACTGTCGACGCCGCCCGACAGACCGCAAACGACCTTGGCCGAACCGACCTGTTCGCGGATCTGGGCGATCTTCTCGTCGCGATAGGCGGCCATGGTCCAGTCGCCCTTCAGCCCGGCGATGCCGTGGGTGAAGTTCTTCAGCATCGTGGCGCCCCGTGGGGTGTGCATCACCTCGGGGTGGAACTGGACCCCGTAGAAGCGGCGCGCCTCATCGGCGATGACGGCGTAGGGGCTGCCTTCCGAGGTGGCGACGACGTCGAAGCCGGCGGGGATGGCGACGATCTTGTCGCCATGGCTCATCCAGACGGTCTCGTCCTCGCCGACCGGCGCCAGATCGGCCAGCAGGGGCGAGGCCTTCGCGACGGTGATCTCGGCGCGGCCGAACTCGCGGGTGTGGCCGCCCTCGACCTTGCCGCCCAGCTGTTCGCACAGGGTCATCTCGCCGTAGCAGATGCCCAGCACCGGCACGCCGGCCTCGAACACGCCCTGCGGCGCGCGGGGGCTGCCTTCCTCGTGAACGCTCTCCGGACCACCCGACAGGATGATGGCCTGCGGCTTCATCGCGGCCAGCGCCGCTTCCGCCTTGGCGTAGGGATGGATCTCGCAATAGACGCTCGCCTCGCGCAGGCGCCGGGCGATCAACTGGGTGACCTGGCTGCCGAAGTCGACGATCAGGACCTTCTGGTGATCAGCGGGGGCGGTCATGCGGGCTCCATGGCGGCAGGCGTGAGATGGTCATGCAACAGGTCGAGCGCGGCGGCCAGAGCCTGATCGACTTCGGCGAGGGCGTCGGTCCAGTGTTCGAGACGGGACAGGTCCGAACGGCCGTCCGAGACGCCCCGCAGCCCCATCACCGGCACGCCGAACCGGGCGGCGGCGCGGACGACGGCGAAGGTCTCCATGTCGACCATGTCTGCGTCGACGGAGTCATAGCCGACGCCCGAGACGACGCTGGCTCCGGTGGCCAGACGCGCGGTCGGCAGGGCGGCCGGACCGTCGGCCAGCGGCAGGACGGCGGGAATGCGAGGATACGGCGTCTCGCCTTTGGGGAAGCCCAGCGCACTGGCGTCCATGTCACGATAGCTGACCGAGACGATGCGATAGACGCGGGCGTGGTCGAGGGTGCGCGAGCCCGCCGAGCCGAGCGAGACGATCAGGTCCGGCAAGGCGCCTTCAGCCTGAAGTTCGGCCAGGGCGTGGGCGACCGCGGCCGCGGCCTCGACGGGGCCGACACCGGTGATCAACGGACGGATGCGGGCGCGCAGGGCCGGGCCGTATTCGGGTTCGGCGGCCATGACGCAGAGGACGGACTTCGGTCCGAAGCTGGAAAGGGACCAGTCCCGGCTCACGCCCGCCGCTCGTAGAGGGCCGCGAAGAAGCCGTCGGTGCCCGTCGATGCCGGCGAGAGGCGGATGCGACCGCCGGACGCTGCGTCGGCCAGACCCGCGCGGGCCCCGTCGGTCAGGGTCTTCGCCGCCAGAAGGTCGGCCGCCGCGACAGGCTTGAAGCCCGGATGCGCCGCCTCGAAGGCGTCGGCCACGGCCTCGTTCTCGCGCGTCAGGATCGAGCAGGTGACATAGGCCAGCCGGCCGCCGGGCTTCACCAGCTGGGCCGCCTGTCCGAGGATGCGCAGCTGCAGGGCGTGCAGACGTTCGACCTCGTCGGCCTTCAGCCGCCAGGCGTCCTCGGGCCGGCGCCGCCATGCGCCCGAACCGCTGCAGGGGGCGTCGACGAAGACCAGATCGGCCTTGCCGTTGAATTCCTCGACCCCGCCGCCGTTGGGGCCCAACATCCGCAGGTCGGCCTCGACCCCGGCGCGCGCGAGGCGCGGACGGATGTTGTCGAGGCGCTTCTGGACCACGTCGCAGGCGATCAGTTTCATGCCGGCGACGCGCGGCGCCGTCTTCACGGCGGCTTCCTCGTCTGCGCCGACCGGCGACCAGCCCGCGGGCCGGGGCGCGGCGACCTTCGCGGGATCGGCCTCGGGCAGGCCCTGCACGGCGAGCGCCAGCGTCTTGCCGCCGCCACCGGCGCAATAGTCGACCACGATGCTGTCGGCCGTGAAGTTCAGGCCCGACCCGGCCAGCCAGGTCACGATCTGACTGCCTTCGTCCTGAATCTCGATCTCGCCGACGTTGAAGGCCTGCAGGCCTTGGACGTTGGGCGCGGGCTCGGACGGAAGACGCAGGCCAACCGCCGACCATGGCGTGGGCTGGGGCGTCAGACCACCGGCCTTCAGGTCAGCGCGCGCGCCTTCGACCGTGGTCTTGGCCGTGTTGACGCGCAGGTCGACGGGCGCGCGGGCCATCAAGGCGGCGGCCTCCTCGCTCCAGCGGTCGCCGAAGGTGGTCTTCAGGTCCTCGGCCACGAACTCGGGCAGGCCGGCGGCGGCCCAGTCGGGCAGGTCGCCCTCCCCGGCCTCGATGCGGGCGCGCTCCTGTTTCGACAGCGGGCGCGGGCCGTAGCCGTCGCCCGAGTGCAGGGCCTCGATCTCTTCCAGCGACAGGCCGTCGATGAAGGCCAGCGAGCCGATCACCAGCGCGCGCCCGTCCTCGCGGCCGCCCATGGCGCGGACCAGACGGCCGCGCGAGCGCAGCACCTCATAGACCCGCTCGGCGACGGCGCGGCGGTCCTTGGACCCCGCATAGCGGTTGGCAGCGCCCCATGCCTTGAGGACCACATCGGCGGGCGCGCGGCCTTGGGCGATGCTGTCGAGGACGGAGGCGGCTGAGGCCAGGCGGGCTGCTGGGGTCAATTCAGGCTTTCAAACGAACAGGGCCGCGATGACCATGACCAGTCCGACCAGTGACGCCACCCAGACCAGAGACCGGACATAGGCGACGCCGAAGGCGTAGAGCGGCAGGTAGATCACGCGGCCGAAAAGATAGAGGTGCGTCCCCCACAGGGTGAGAGGGCCGCCGTCCTTGCCAGCCACATGCGCCATAATCACGGCGGCGGCGAAGATCGGCAGGGTTTCGAACAGATTGGCCTGGGCCCGGATCAGCCGGCCGGCCATTTTTCCGGGCGGCGGGGCCTCGGCGTCGCGAGGGCCCGCGTTCCATTTGACCCCCAGCTCCGCCGTTCGCGCCCCGGCCGCGAGGAGAATCTGGACCAGCGCCAGGATCAGCACGAAGGCCAGTACGATGAACTCGGGCGTCATATCCATGGCGTCAGTCCCCTCCCCGGTCAGCCCTGCCGGTAGTTCGGCGCTTCCCGCGTGATCATCACATCATGGACGTGGCTCTCGCGCAGGCCGGCGCCGGTGATGCGGACGAAACGGGCCCGCTCCTGCAGGTCTGCGATGGTGGCGGCCCCGACATAGCCCATGGCGGCGCGCAGACCGCCGACCATCTGGTGCAGCACGGGAGCGATCGGCCCCTTGTACGGCGTCTGGCCCTCGATGCCCTCGGGCACCAGTTTCTGGGTGTCCTCGACCTCCTTCTGGAAGTAGCGGTCGGCCGAGCCGGCGCCCATGGCCCCGACCGAGCCCATGCCGCGGTACGACTTGTAGGACCGGCCCTGGTACAGGAAGACCTCGCCGGGGCTTTCATCCGTGCCCGCGAACATCGAACCCATCATGGCCACGCTGGCGCCGGCCGCGATGGCCTTGGCCAGATCGCCCGAATATTTGATGCCGCCGTCGGCGATGACTGGAGCGCCGGAGCCCTTCGCGGCGCGGACGGCTTCCATGATGGCGGTCAGCTGGGGCACGCCCACGCCCGCGACGATGCGGGTGGTGCAGATGCTGCCCGGGCCGATGCCGACCTTCACGGCGTCGGCGCCCGCGTCGATCAGGGCGCGCGCGGCGTCGTAGGTGGCGATATTGCCGGCGATGATCTGGATGCGGTTGGATTCGCGCTTGATACGCTCGACCACGCGAGAGACCTGGGCGGAATGGCCGTGGGCGGTGTCGATGACCACCACATCCACTCCGGCTTCGGCCAGCGCCATGGCCCGCTCATAGCCTGCATCGCCCACGGTCGAGGCGGCGCCGACCAGCAGCCGGCCCTGATCGTCCTTGGCGGCGTGGGGGTGGGCCTGGGCCTTCTCGATGTCCTTCATCGTGATCAGGCCGGTGGCGCGATAGTCCTCGTCGACGACGATGACCCGCTCGATCTTGCGGTCCCGCAGCAGGGCGCGGGCCTCGTCGCGTCCGGCTCCCTCGCGCACCGTGACCAGATCGGCCGTGGTCATCAGTTCCGCGGCCTTGCGGTTCGGATCGGTGTCGAACCGCATGTCGCGATTGGTGAGGATGCCGACCAGCTTGCCGCTGACGGGATCGACGACCGGGAAGCCGCTGATCTTCTTCTTCGCCACGATCTGGCGAATCTCGCCCAGCGTCGTCTGCGGCGTGATGGTCACCGGATTGATGACCATGCCGCTTTCGTAGCGTTTGACCTCGCGGACCTGATCGGCCTGTTCCTCGACCGTCATGTTGCGGTGGAGAATGCCCAGACCGCCGGCCCGGGCCATGGCGATCGCCAGTCGGCTTTCCGTGACCGTGTCCATCGCGGACGAGGTCAGCGGGATGTTCAGCCTGATGTCGCGGGTGAGCTGCGTCGAGACGTCCGCGTCGGCGGGCATGATCTCTGACGGGCCGGGTTCCAGCAAAACATCGTCGAAGGTGAGCCCTTCGCGTATCTCCATGAGGAGTCTCCGTTTTGCGGGCCGCGTGCTCTTATCGACGCGATAAGAACAATTGGCTTGCCGGATGCGGCGCCGGCCCCACATTGGGAGACCTATGGTCCGTACGCTCATCAGCACCGCCCGCCGCCTCGCGCTCAAGATCGCGAGCTATGGCGCGATGCACCTGGTGGTGGCCGTTCTGGTCGCCTTCGCGATTACGCGCGACTGGCGGCTGGCGCTGGCCGTCGGGGTGGTGGAGCCCTTCTTCCAGACCATCGCCTATTCGATCCACGACCGCGTCTGGCACCGGATCGAGCGGCGCAAGATGCTGTCGGGGCTGGAAGAGGCGTCCGAGGCCTTCACGGCCCGCCTGCAGATCATGGCTCCGGAAGAGCAGACCCGCGCCCACGGCCACCACGGCCACAGCCACGCCCTGCCCCGGTCGTTCAAACAGATTGCATTGAAGTCCGTCACCTATGGCGCGATGCATTTCGTCGTCGCGGTGACGGTGGCCTTCGCCCTGACCCGCGACTGGCGCGTGGCGCTGGCCATCGGGGTCATCGAGCCGCTGGTGCAGACCGTCTTCTTCACCGTCCACGACCGCGTCTGGACGCGGATCGAGGCGCGGAAGGCGGCCAAGGCGGCGGAGATGGCTTCGGCCTAGGGGATCAGGAAACCGGTCCCGGAGCAGCCGCGCCGCGCATTCGTCGCTCTGTTGGCGTCATCCCGGCAAACAAGCGCCCTCAGGCCGGTTTGATCCGCCGCCTCGCGCTCGACCTTCCAGACCACGCGCGTTCCCCTGACGCCCAGCAGCCCGACCTTCGCCGCCGTATCGGCGCCCGAGCCCAATTTGATCGCGATGATCGCAAAATCCGGATCGGCGGAGTCGCGATAGACCCTCGCGCCGCGAACACGACCGACCCAGTCTTCGGCGGACGCGCCGAGGTCCTCGCCCGGTTCCGCAGCGGCCAGCAACGCGCTGCCTTCCCTGTCCGCGCGGGCCTCCTCGGCCTGCTGGAACGGTACGAGCGGCAGAACCGTCAGCCCCACCAGCCCCCAGATGAGGTCCATACCCGGGTCGCTCCGATAGGTCCGGGGAGGAACCGCCCGGCACAGACTGACCAGCGCCGCGCCCGCGGCGGCCGGTTCCAGACGCGCCAGCACGGCCGCGCCGTCGGATAGCGGCAGGCGTCCCGGCGCGACGGTCAGAAGAGACGGCGGTCGCGGCCCCCGCATCTGCGCTTCCAGGTCCCGCGTGGTCACCGGCGCACCCGTGGACGGAGCCGGCGGGAGAGCCGGCTCGGCATAGACGCCTGACAGACGCCCGTCCTGGAAAACCATCAAGGCGCCGGTTCGCCGCATGAGAGACCGGCGACGTTCGATGGAGTCGCCCTCGGCGGGCTCGATCTCGAGACCCGTCAGACACCCTTCGTCCGCGCGGGCGGGCTGACGCCAGAACCGGCGCACCGGATAAAGGTCGAGGACCTTGCCGGCTTCGGCGATCCGCACGGCGTCGCGCGGCCCGGCGTCCGGCGCGGCCCCGGTCCGGGCTGCGACCTCCGCGGGCGTCAGGCCGAGCAGGTCGGCGACAGGCGTCCGGGTTTCCTGCGTCGCCGCCTGAAGGCCGAGGGCCATGAAAGCAGCGAGCAGGCTCATCGCTTGTTCAGCGCCACCAGAAACACCTCGGCGCTGTCCTTCCGGCTCGACGCCGGCTTGACGTATTTCACTGTCTCGAACCCGGCGCGCAGCCGGGCCAGGACGCCGCCGGCGTCCCCGCCCTGGAAATTCTTCGACACGAAATGGCCGCCCGGCCTCAATGTGCGAAGGGCGAAATCGGCGGCGATCTCGATCAGGGCGATGATCTTCAGGTGGTCGGTCTGGCGGTGTCCCACCGTGTTGTGCGCCATGTCGGACAGGACCAGATCGGGTGGACCGCCCAGAAGGTCGATCATCTGCTGATCGACACCCGGATGGGTGAAGTCGGCCTGCAGCATGATCGCTCCCGGCACCGGCTCGACCGGCAACAGGTCGACGCCGACCACCGAGGTCGCTCCGCGCTTGACCGCCACCTGGGCCCAGCCGCCCGGCGCAGCGCCCAGATCGATGACCCGGCTGCCGTGTTTGATCAGGTGGAAGCGGTCGTCGATCTCCAGCAGTTTGAAGGCCGCGCGGCTGCGCCAGCCCTCGGCCCTGGCCCGCTCGGACCATTTGTCCGACAGCTGGCGCTTGATCCACTGCTGGCTGGACATCGACTTGGTGTCCGCCGTCTTCATCTTGGTGCCCATGCCGCGGCCGGCGGCGGTCCCGCCCGTGGGTGGGCGCACCATTTTGCGGCGTGCAGGTTCTTCGGCCGCGGGCTTTTCTTCGTCAGTCATCGCATCCACATAGCCCCCGACGGGATTGCGGGCTATGCACCCGCGATAATTCACAAGGAGCGCGCCCGATGGCCGACGAAACCCTCACCTTCACCCTCGACACCGGCGACGGCGTCGACCGCGACGTCGTGATCAAGCTGCGCCCCGACCTGGCCCCCGGCCACGTCGCCCGCATCAGCGAGCTGGCGAAGGAAGGCTTCTACGACGGCGTGGTCTTCCACCGCGTCATTCCAGGCTTCATGGCCCAGGGCGGCGATCCCACGGGCACCGGCACCTCGGGCTCGAAGAAGCCGAACCTGAAGGCCGAGTTCTCGAAAGAGCGTCACGCCCGCGGCGTCTGCTCCATGGCCCGCACGTCCGATCCCAACAGCGCCAACAGCCAGTTCTTCATCTGCCTGGACGACGCCTCCTTCCTCGACGGCCAGTACACGGTCTGGGGCGAGGTCATCGAAGGCATGGACAACGTCGACGCCCTGCCCAAGGGCGAACCGCCCCGTTCGCCGGGCAAGATCGTCAAGGCGACGGTCAGCTAGGATACCAACACCCGCTCATCCCGGCGAAAGCCGGGACCCAGTTCTTTGGGTGATGCAGCGGGTCGGATGAGCCCAAAACCCCAGTCCTGAAACGCCAGCGTCAAGCTGGACAGGACTGGGTCCCGGCTTTCGCCGGGATGAGCGGAATTCAGATTATTCGATCTCCACGACCTCGACCCGGGCCCCGTTCAGGACCAGGGCGATCTCGCCCCGCTTGAGCTTCAGCGCGTCCTCGCCGAACAGCTGGCGGCGCCAGCCCTTCAGGGCGTCGACGTCGGCCTCGTCGTCCAGGGCGATCTTCTCGAGGTCGGCGACATTGGCCAGCAGCTTGGTCGCCACCCCGGCGTTGTCGCTCTTGGCCTTCAGCAGCACCTTCAGCAGCTCGACCACCGACGGCGGCGCCGGCTGGTTATGGGCCGGACGCTCCAGCTTGGGCGCGAAGGCTTCCGGATCGGTCAGCACGCGCTTCAGCTCGGCCGACAGCTCGATGCCCAGCCGCGAGGCGCCGAACCCCTTGGGCACGGAACGCAGGCGGTTGAAGGCGTCGGGGTCGGTCGGCCCCTGGGCCGCGATCTCGTCGATGGCCTCGTCCTTGAGGATGCGGCCGCGCGGCTGGTCGCGCTCCTGCGCCGTGCGCTCGCGCCAGACGGCGGTGGCGACGAAGGCCGACAGGTATTTGGCCGAGAATTTCTTGGGCTTCAGACGCTTGGATCGGTGTCGTAGAGGGCCGGATCGGTCAGATCCTCCATCTCGGCCATGACCCATTCCAGACGGCCTTCCTTCTGAAGGCGGTCGCGCAGCTTGGGATACAGGGCCGCCAGATGGGTCACATCGCCCAGCGCATAGACCAGCTGTGCGTCCGACAGCGGGCGGCGGGCCCAGTCGGTGAACCGGCTGCCCTTGTCGACTTCCTGACGCAGCATCTGACGCACCAGCGCCTCATAGGACACCTGATCCCCGAAACCGGCGGCCATGGCGGCCACCTGGGTGTCGAACATCGGCTTGGGCATGGCGCCAAGCTTGACGAAGATTTCCGTGTCCTGACGCGCGGCGTGGAAGACCTTGATGATCTTCGGATCGCGCAGCAGGTCCAGGAAGGGCTCCAGATCCAGACCCTCGGCCATCGGGTCGATGATGGCGGCGTCCGTGGCCGACGCCGCCTGGATCAGGCACAGGCGCGGCCAATAGGTCGTCTCCCGCATGAACTCGGTGTCGACGGTGATGAAGGGCTGGTCGGCCAGGAGCTTGCAGAAATCGCGAAGCGCCTCGGTGGTGGTGATCGGCGTCATTCGAATGCTATAGCCCCGCGCGACAGGGTTGTGGCAAGAGCCGCCGCAGAAAACCTCCCACTGATTCAGGCCCGTGACCCATGAGCGACACCTCCGATTCCCGGAATGACGGCCTCAGGAACGGTTTGACCTATGCCGACGCGGGCGTGGACATCGACGCCGGCGAAATGCTCGTCGACGCCATCAAGCCGCTGGCGAAGTCGACCCGCCGTCCCGGCGCCGAGGCCTCGCTGGGGGGATTCGGGGCGCTCTTCGACCTCAAGGCCGCCGGTTTCGAGGACCCGCTGATCGTCGCCACGACCGACGGCGTCGGCACCAAGCTGAAGATCGCCATCGAGACGGGCCGGCATGACGGCGTCGGCGTCGATCTGGTCGCCATGTGCGTCAACGACCTGCTGGCCCAGGGCGCTGAGCCCCTGCTGTTCCTCGACTACTACGCCACCGGCAAGCTCGAGATCGACGCCGCCAAGCGTGTCGTCGCAGGCATCGCCGAAGGCTGCCGTCAGGCCGGCTGCGCCTTGGTGGGCGGCGAAACGGCCGAAATGCCCGGCATGTACCAGGGCGGCGACTACGATCTGGCCGGCTTCTCGCTCGGCGCCGTCGAACGCGGCCACGCCCTGCCCTACCTCGACCGCCAACAGGCCGGCGACATCATCATCGGACTGGCCTCCTCGGGCCCGCACTCCAACGGCTATTCCCTGATCCGCAAGGTGGTCGAGAAGTCCGGCCTGTCGTGGGGCGACGACGCGCCCTTCGCCAAGGACCGCACCCTGGCCGAGGCGCTGATGGAGCCGACGCGCATCTATGTGAAGCCCGTCCTGCCGCTGATGAAGGACGGACTGGTCAAGGGCGCGGCCCACATCACCGGCGGCGGTCTGATCGAGAACCCGCCCCGCTGCATCGCCGACGGCCTGCAGGCCAGCTTCGACTGGGACGCATGGCCCATGCCGCAGGTGTTCCAGTGGCTGGGCGAGGTCGGCGGCATTTCGGATCACGAGCTGCGCCGCACCTTCAACTGCGGCGTCGGCTTCATCCTGATCGTCTCGCCCGAGAACGCCGAACCGGTTCTGGAATCCCTGCTGAACGCCGGCGAAGTCGCCTTCGTCTGCGGCCAGCTGGAAGCCGTCTAGCCCGCGTCCAGCGTGCTGTAAGTGACCCGAACCACAGCCGCTGCGCCGGGATTCTGGCGCAGCGACACCGTCACCCCGCCCTTGGTCCAGATCGCGCGGCCGGTCGGCAGGTCGGCCTCCGGGATGAAGCCCCGCTCCTGCAGCACCGGTTGAATCGACCGGTTTGCGGCCTCGAAGCCGCCGCGCCTCGCCTGGATGACGCACGCCCGGTTCAGGTTGCCGTCATCCGCACTGCCCGTCGTGGTCATCCGCAGCAGATACGCCTCGTCCTCGCTCTGGTAGTTGTGCGTCTCGTCGTCGTCGGCGGTGGTCGGCACGAAGCCAAGGAACTCCAGCGCCGCCGTATCGCTGGCCTCGCCCGTGACATAGGGCAGGCAGACGTCGCTCAGGGTGCTGCGCGTCAGGTCGGACGGCGGCGCAGACGATGCGGCGAGCGCGGCGGCGAGGACGAGAGCGAGCATCAGGAAAACCTCCGGGACAGTCCGCCACTGTTTCCCAGCCCCGCGCCACGCGCAAGCGCCGCCGCTGCCGCCGTTGACCCGACCGGGCCCGCCCGGCAAGGTCCGCGCACTCTTGTAAACGAGGTCGCCGATGCGTGTGTTTTCTGTCGCCATGGCCGGACTGCTGCTTTCAGCATCAGCGGCGTCGGCCCAGGCCCCGGTTCAGGAACAGGCGCTGCTGCATCAGCTGGCGGGCGACATCCAGCCAGAGCGGATGCGCGCGGACATTCAGGCCCTCGTCGGCTTCGGCACCCGCCACACCCTGTCAGAGACGCAATCGGACACCCGCGGCATCGGCGCGGCGCGGCGCTGGGCGCAAGCGCAGTTCGAAGCGATCAGCCGCGACTGCGGCGGCTGCCTGACCGTCGTCACCCCGTCCGACACCGTCACCGGCCCGCGCGTCCCCACGCCAACCGAGGTGGTCAACATCGTCGCGATCCAGCGGGGCACGGGCGATCCCAACCGGGTCATCATCATTTCGGGACACATCGACTCCCGCGTCACCGACGTGATGAATTTCACCTCCGACGCGCCGGGCGCCAATGACGACGCGTCCGGGGTCGCCGCCGTGCTTGAAGCCGCGCGTGTTCTCTCGAAGCACAAATTCGACGCCACACTGGTGTTCGCGGCCCTGTCCGGCGAGGAGCAGGGGCTGCTGGGCGGCAAGATCCTGGGCGACTACGCCCAGGCCCAGGGCTGGCGGGTCGAGGCCAATCTGAACAACGACATCGTCGGCAATTCCGAAGGCCAGTCGGGCGTACGCGACACCACCCGCGTCCGGGTCTTCTCGGAAGGCACCAAGACCGTCGAGACCGAGGCCCAGGAAGAGCGCCGGCGCTACAACGGCGGCGAGGTCGATTCCTCCTCGCGCAACCTCGCCCGCTTCGTCGACGGGATCGCCGACCGCTATCTGGCCAATTTCGACGTCGAGATGATCTATCGCACCGACCGCTACGGCCGCGGCGGCGATCAGGTCGAGATGCTGCGCCATGGCTTCCCCGCCGTCCGCATCTCCGAAGGCGCCGAGCACTACAACCGGCAGCATCAGGACCTACGCACCGAGAACGGCGTCGAATACGGCGACACCATCGAAGGCGTCGACTTCGACTATCTGGGTCAGGTCGCGCGGCTGAACATCGTCTCCATGGCCGCCCTCGCCAACGCTCCCGCCAGCCCGCTGGGCGTCACCATCGAGGGGGCGGTCAAGCCCGACACCACGATCAAATGGCAGGCTGTGCCCGGCGCGGCGGGCTATCGCGTCTGGTGGCGATCCACCACCGCCCCGCAATGGACGCACAGCCGCTGGGCCGGGAATGCGACCGAACTGATCCTGCGCAACATCGTCATCGACGACTTCTTCTTCGGTGTCTCGGCCGTGTCGGACGACGGCTACGAAAGCCCCGTCGTCTTCCCCGGCCCGGCCGGCTCGTTCGTCTCCGTCGGCGACCCGGCCCCGCGCGCGGCCAACTGATGCATGACGCTCGTCCCGTCCGCGTCGGCGTCCTGATCTCGGGCGCGGGCTCCAACATGGCCGCGCTGATCGACGCGGGACAGCAACCCGGCGCGCCGTTCGAGGTCGTCGTGGTCCTGTCCAACAAGCCCGACGCCGGCGGACTGGCCGTCGCCGAGGCCAAGGGCGTGACGACCGCCACCATCGACCACCGCCCTTTCGGCGCGGACCGCGAGGCGCACGAACAGGCCCTCGACGCCGCCCTGACCGCACACGAGGTCGAGGTGGTCGCCATGGCTGGCTATATGCGGCTTCTCACGCCGTGGCTGGTCAACCGCCGGGCGGGCCGGATGCTGAACATCCATCCCAGCCTGCTGCCGAAATATCCCGGACTCGATACCCACGCCCGCGCCATCGCCGCCGGAGACGCCGAGGCGGGCTGTTCCGTCCACGTTGTGACCGAGGGTGTCGATGAAGGCCCGGTGCTGGGTCAGGCCGCCGTACCGGTTCAGCCTGACGACACCCCGGCCTCGCTGGCCCAACGCGTGCTTGCAGCGGAACACGTCCTGTATCCCCGGGCCTTGGCCGACTTCTGCCGCCATCAGATTAGAAGTTTGTAATAACCGGTCTTTCCCGGCGACAGCGGCGATGACCTGAGTCAGGTTGCCGCCAATTTCAATGGGGGCTCTCATGCTCAGACTTCGTCTCATGGCCTGCGCCGCCGGCGCCGCCCTTACCCTGGCCGCCGGCATCGCCCAGGCCCAGACCGCCCCGCCGATCGTGGAGATCCCCTCGACGACCCAGGCGCAGATCGGCGAGTTCGGCTTCGACATGGCCGGCATGAACACCGCCATCCGCCCCGGCGCCGACTTCAACCAGTACGCCAACGGCACCTATCTGAAGAACACGCCGATCCCGGCCGACCGCACCTCGTACGGCGCCTTCCACATGCTGCACGACCGGTCGCAGGACAATCTGCGCACCATCATCGAGGAAAGCGTCGCCAACCCGACCTCCAGCCCGGACGCCGCCCGCATCGGCGCCTTCTATGGCAGCTTCATGGATGAGGCGTCGGTCGAGCGCCTCGGCGCCTCGCCCCTGCAGGCCGATCTGGACGAGGTCCGCGCCGCGGACACCCGGCAAGAGATCGCCGCCCTGATGGGCCGCACCCAGGGCGGCTTCGGCTCCAGCCTGTTTGGCGCCCAGATCTTCGAGGACCTGAAGGACCCGAAGACCATCACCGTCTACATCGGCCAGGGCGGCCTCGGCATGCCCGACCGCGACTACTATCTGGAAGACAGCTTCGCGATCCAGAAGACCGCCTATCAGGCCTATGTCGCCAAGGCCCTCGAACTGGCCGGCTGGCCGAACCATGAGCAGGCCGCCGCTGACGTCGTCGCCTTCGAGACCCGGATCGCCGAACAGCACTGGACCCAGGTCCAGAACCGCCAGATCGACAAGATCTACAACCCCGCCACCGTCGCCGAACTGAACGCCTCGGCCCCCGGCTTCGACTGGGCGGCCTGGGCTGACGGCGCCGGCATCGGCCACGTCCCGACCCTGATCGCCGCCAACAACACCGCCTTCCCCGGCATGGCGCGCGTCTTCGCCGAGACGCCGGTCGAGACCCTGCAGTCGTGGCAGGCCTTCCACGTCGTCGACCAGGCCTCGCCCTGGCTGTCGAGCGCATTCGTCGAGAACAATTTCAACTTCTACGGCAAGACCTTGGGCGGTCAGCCCGAGAACCGCCCCCGCTGGAAACGCGGCGTTGAGAAGGTCGACGGTGCGCTGGGCGAGGTGCTGGGCCGCGAGTTCGTGGCGCGTCACTTCCCCGCCGAGTCCAAGGCCCAGATGGAGGAACTGGTCGGCAACCTGCGCCGCGCCATGACCGCGCGCATCGAAGGTCTCGACTGGATGAGCGCCGAGACGAAGCAGCAGGCCCTCTACAAGATGAGCCGCTTCGGGGTGAAGATCGGCTATCCCGACGAATGGCGCGAATACGACGGCCTGCGCCTCGAGCCGGGCGACCTCTACGGCAACGTGGAGCGTTCGGCGGCCTTCGAATGGGCGTTCAACGTCAACAAGCTGGGCAAGCCGGTGAACCCGCTGGAGTGGGGCATGACCCCGCAGACGGTGAACGCCTACTACAACCCCGTCCGCAACGAGATCGTCTTCCCGGCCGCCATCCTGCAGGCGCCCTTCTTCGATCCCAACGCCGATCCGGCGGTCAACTACGGAGGCATCGGCGCCGTAATCGGCCACGAGATCACCCACGGCTTCGACGACCAGGGCCGCAAGACCGACGGCGACGGCGTGCTACGCGACTGGTGGACCGCTGAGGACGCCTCCAGGTTCGAGGCCCGGGCCGCCGTTCTGGGCGCGCAATACTCGGCCCTCAGCCCGCTGGAAGGCGCCAGGGTCAACGGCGACCTGACCATGGGCGAGAACATCGCCGACCTCGGCGGCCTGCTGCTGGCGCTGGACGCCTACCACATGTCGCTGAACGGGGCGGAGGCGCCGGTCATCAACGGCCTGACGGGCGACCAGCGCGTCTTCCTCGGCTGGGCCCAGGTGTGGCGCAACAACATCCGCGACGAGGCCCTGCGTCAGCAGGTGACGGTCGATCCGCACTCGCCGGCGCAATACCGGGCTGCGGTGTCGCCGCGGAACATCGACGCCTGGTATGCGGCGTTCGGCGTTGAGCCGGGCGATGAGCAATACCTCGCCCCCGAGGCCCGCGCCCGCATCTGGTAAGCGACCGGACAAATAGAAACGGCCCCGGCGAGCAATCGCCGGGGCCGCTTTCATTTCAGCGATCCGGAAGGATCAGCCGACGATCTGGTCGTCCGTGAAGAACTGGGCGATCTCGATGCCGGCGTTCTCCAGCGAGTCCGAACCGTGGACCGAGTTCTCGCCGATCGACAGGGCGAACTGCTTGCGGATCGTGCCGTCAGCAGCGTCCTTCGGGTTGGTGGCGCCCATGACTTCGCGATAGGCGGCGACGGCGTTCGGGCCTTCCAGCACCTGAACGACGACCGGCTCGGCGGTCATCTGGCCGACCAGCTCGCCATAGAACGGGCGCTCGGCGTGGACTTCGTAGAATTTCTTCGCTTGCGCGTCGGTCAGCTTGACGCGGCGCTGGGCCACGATGCGCAGGCCGGCGGCCTCGTGATGGCGCCCGTCAGGTTGCGGCGCGTGGCGTCGGGCTTGATGATCGAGAAGGTGCGTTCGGTCATGGAGGTGACTTCTTGTTGGGAGATTGAGGGTGAATCTTGCGAGGTGGGGGCTTATAGCGGCGCCCTCCCCGGTTTCCAACCGCCACACAATTTTGCCTCTTTCGCGCGCCGCAAGGCGGTTCGATGCGTCAGCGGCCGCCCGAGATCACGACCGACCATGCTCCAGATCACCGACCTGACCTTCAACGCCTGGGGCCGCAAATTCCTCGAGGACGCCTCCGTCTCCCTGCCGCCCGGCTCCAAGGTCGGTCTGGTGGGACGCAACGGCATCGGCAAATCCACGCTGTTCAAGCTGATCCTCGGCGAACTGGCCGCCGGCGGCGACGAGATCAGCCTGCCGAAAACCGCCCGCATCGGCTCCGTCGATCAGGAACACCCCGCCACGCCCGTCAGCGTGCTCGAAACCATCCTCGAGGCCGACGAGGAGCGCCACAGCCTGCTGGGCCGGCTGGAAACCGCCGAGCCCGAAGAGATGGGCGAGATCTGGACCCGGCTGATCGAGATCGACGCCGACGCCGCCCCCGCCCGCGCCGCCGAAATCCTCGTCGGCCTCGGCTTCAGTCAGGAGAACCAGCAGCGCCCCATGTCGGAATATTCCGGCGGCTGGCGCATGCGCGTCGCGCTCGCGGCCGCCTTGTTCGCCGAGCCGGACATGCTGCTGCTCGACGAACCGACCAACTACCTCGATCTGGAAGGCGCCCTGTGGCTTGAAGCGCGCCTCAAGAAATACCCGCACACGGCCCTGATCATCTCCCACGACCGCGAGATGCTGAACGAGGTCTGCACCCACATCCTGCACCTCGCGAACCGGACGCTGGAGCTCTACCGGCTGCAGATGTCGGCCAAGGCCAAGCAGGACGCCGAACGCGCCCACCTCCAGGCCTTCGTCGACCGCTTCAAGGCCAAGGCCTCCAAGGCCGCCCAAGCCCAGTCGCGCATGAAGCGCCTGGCCAAGATGCAGCCCGTCGCCACCACCATCGAGGAACGCGTCGCCCCCTTCATCCTGCCCTCGCCGCCGCGCCCCCTCGCGCCGCCGCTGATCCGGCTGGAGCGCGCCAATGTCGGCTATGAGCCCGGCCGCCCGATCCTGCGCAATCTCAACCTGCGCATGGACCTCGACGACCGCATCGGCCTGCTGGGCGTCAACGGCGCCGGCAAGTCGACCTTCGCCAAGATGATCGCCGGCGCCCTCGACGTCTCCGAGGGCGAGCTGCACCGCGACCGCAAGATGCGGGTGGGCTGGTTCCACCAGCACCAGATCGAGGCCATGGACCCGACGGATACCCCGCTGGAGATCATCCGCCGCGCCATGCCCGACGCCCCCGAGAGCGCCCGACGCTCGAAACTGGCGCAATGGGGTCTGGGCTATGAGAAGCAGGAGACCACCGTCGCCAGCCTGTCCGGCGGCGAGCGCGCCCGCCTGCTGCTCAATCAGGTGGCGATGGACGCGCCGCACATCCTGATCCTCGACGAACCGACCAACCACCTCGACATCGACAGCCGCCGGGCCCTGCTCGACGCCCTGAACGAATATTCGGGCGCCGTCATCCTGATCACCCACGACCGCTCGCTGATGGAGATGGTCGCCGATCGCCTGTGGCTGGCCGCCGACGGTACGGTGAAGCCCTATGAGGGCGACATGGATGACTATGCGAAATTCGTCCTCGATCGCGCGAAGATGGCCGCCGTCAAGCCGAGCCAGATCAAGGACGAGACGGCCGCTGCCGCCCCAGCGTCTAACAACAAGGGCAAGAAGAACGAAAAGAAATCAGGCCCTTCGCCCTCTACCCTGCGTCACGCTGTGAAGAAGGCCGAGGAACGGATGGCTCAACTGACGGCCGAGATCGCCCGCATCGACGACGACATGGCCAACGCCTCGGTCAGCAACCCCAAGGCTTTGGAAGGGCTGACCCGCGCGCGGGCGAAGACGCAGTCCGACCTCGACGCCGCGGAACAGGCCTGGGTCGCGGCGGAAGAAGCGTTGGCCGAGGTGAGCTGACGGCTTCCCGTCTCCTCCCCATCGCCGATGGGGAGGTGGCGCGGCGTCTCCTCCCCATCGCCGATGGGGAGGTGGCGCGGCGCACCTTCGCGCCGTGACGGAGGGGGGCCGCGCCGCCTTACCCCTCCACCGCTTCGCGGTCCCCCTCCCCATTCGCTACGCGAACAGGGAGGAGACATAGCGTCCGCCGTTTCCCTACTTCCGGATGACGGAAAGCGGCATACTTGCGAATCCATGCTCATCCGCCGCCTCCCCCCTGAGACCGTCAACCGCATCGCCGCCGGCGAGGTGGTCGAACGCCCGGCCAGCGCCATCAAGGAGCTGGTCGAGAATGCGCTCGACGCCGGCGCAACCCGCATCGAGATCCAGGCCGACGGCGGCGGCCTGACCCGCATCCTGATCGCCGACGACGGGCACGGCATGGCCGCCGACCAGCTGGCCCTCGCGGTCGAGCGCCACGCCACCTCCAAGCTGGAGCCGGACGATGCGGGCGACGTCGACCTGCTGCGCATCCACACCCTCGGCTTCCGCGGCGAGGCCCTGCCCTCCATCGGCTCGGTCGCCCGCCTGACCATCACCAGCCGTCCCCGCGACGGCGGCGACGCCCACGCAATCACGGTGGAAGGCGGCGACCAGCGCCCCGTCTCTCCCGCCGGCTTCCCCGGCCCCCACGGCGCCCGCGTCGAGGTCCGCGACCTCTTCTACGCCACCCCCGCCCGCCTCAAATTCATGAAGTCCGAGCGGTCCGAGGCCATGGCCATCTCGGAAGAAATCAAGCGTCAGGCCATGGCCCACGAGGGCGTCGCCTTCACCCTCGATCTCGACGGCAAGACCACCCTGCGCCTGCCGGCCGAACACCCGGGCGACGCCGGGCGGCTGAAGCGTCTCGCCGCCCTGCTGGGCCGCGACTTCGAGGCCAACGCCCTGCTGATCGATCAGGCTCGTGATAATGTCCGCCTGACCGGCTACGCGGGCCTGCCGACCTACAGCCGCGGCAACGCCGGCCATCAGTATCTGTTCGTCAACGGCCGCCCGGTGAAGGACCGCCTGCTGCAAGGCGCCCTGCGCGGCGCCTACGCCGACTTCCTCGCCCGCGATCGTCATCCGGCGGCGGTGCTCTTCCTCGAGATCGATCCGCTCTACGTCGACGTCAACGTCCACCCCGCCAAGGCCGAGGTCCGCTTCCGCGATCCTGCGCTGGTGCGCGGACTGATCGTCGGAGCCCTGCGCCACGCCTTGGCCGGCGCGGGCCACCGCGCCTCGACCACCGTCGCCGCCGACGCTCTCGCCGGATTCCGTCCCCACACCGGCGCCGCCTTCAGCCCTTCGACGCCCTCGGCCCAGGGCTGGAGCGGCTGGCAAGGCTGGGCCGCACCCGCTTCCACGACAGCCCAGATCATTCCCGGCCTGAACGAGCGCTCGGCCCGCATTGAAGCCGCTCCGGGCGATCATGGTCAATCATTGATTCACCATGAATCCGCTGGCGCTGTCGACCCGCTCGACTTCCCTCTGGGCGCCGCCCGCGCCCAGCTGCACGGCACCTACATCGTCGCCCAGACCCGCGACGGCCTTGTCGTCGTCGATCAGCACGCTGCCCACGAACGCCTCGTCTATGAGCGGATGAAGGTGCAGATGGCGCGCGGCTCTGTCACCCGTCAGGCCTTGCTGACGCCCGAGGTGGTCGAGCTGGATCCCGCCGAGGCCGAACGCGTCTCCGCACGCGTCGACGAACTCGCCGAACTGGGCCTGATCGTCGAACCGTTCGGCGTCGGGGCCGTGTTGGTGCGAGAGACCCCCGCCCTGCTGGGCGACACCGACGTCGGCGGGCTGATCCGCGACATCGCTGACGACCTCGCCGAACACGGGGCCGCTCTCGCTCTGAGCGAACGGCTGGGCGAGGTCTGCGGCACCATGGCCTGCCACGGCTCCGTCCGGGCCGGTCGCGTCCTGTCAGGGCCCGAGATGAACGCCCTGCTGCGCGAAATGGAGGTCACCCCCCACTCCGGCCAGTGCAACCACGGCCGCCCGACCTATGTCGAGCTCAAGCTGGCCGACCTCGAAAAGCTGTTCGGGCGGCGCTAGAGCGCCAGCGCCTCGACGACGCTCCCGGCGCGCGCGCCTGAAACCACCTCGCCGCCGGCGATGGCGTAGACGACCCCGTCCACCGCCGCCGCCGCCAGCCCGTGACGCGGCGTCCGCATCGGCGGCCCGGCCTCCCAGCGGTCGGCCGCCGGATCATAGATCCATGTCTCGGCGAACACTCCGCCGGGTCGCTGGAACCACTCGCCGCCGAACGCGACCAGCTTCCCCTTCGCCGCCGCCATCGCCAGCCCCCCGCCGACCTGATTGTTGGCGGCCTCGGAGCGCGGAATGGGCGCCAGGGTGTCCCAACGGTCGGCCGCCGGATCATAGCGGTCCAGTTGGCCCGTGCCCCCTCCAGTGACCGTGCGCCCTCCGGCGACCCAGATCGCGCGATCAAGAACCGCACCCGCCGCGCTGTTTCTCGCCATCGGACAAGGCCTGGCCGTCTCCCAGCGATTTGCGGCGGGGTCGAAGACGAGATGGGTCGCCACATCGGCCTGATCGCGCCACTGCGCATTGGCCGCTCCGGCCGGCGACCGACCGGTGACGAGGTGCATCCGGCCCCCGACGCTGACGCCCACGGTTTCGCAGAGGCGTTCCGGCATCTGGCCGAGGGGCGTCCACTCGTTCCCCTCCAGCGCCCAGACATCCGTCATCGCGGTCCATTCGCCCTCGGCCGACCGCGTATAGCCGCCAAAGACGCACACGCGGCCGTCGTCTCCCGCGATCAGCATCGGATGATGGCGGGGCGCGGGCAGGCGCGGTCCCTCGCTCCAGCTATCCGTCGCCGGGTCATAGGCGCCCGTCCGGTCTTCGATGACGAGGACGTTGCCCTCGGCCAGCCGGAGGCCACCGGACATCACGATCCTGCCGCCCGAAACGGCGCAATAGATCTCCTGAACCGCCCACGGCAGAGGAGCTTTGGCGACCCAGTCCCGGGACGGCTGATGCGCCCGGGCGGCGAACGGGACTGCGGCCGTGGCTCCGGCGGCGGTGAGGAAGGTTCTGCGATCGATCCGGGTCATGACCTCAGCCTGGCGCAGAATCCCGACCTGCGCTATATGCCTGCGACCAACCTCGGGATCACCCCGACAGGAAGCCTATGTCCGAGATTGCGCGAAAGGCCTGAGGCCTCTCACAGCGCTGAGAAGAGCCTCTGATCCACCCGTCGGCGTGATTGCGCCGACGAGCGTCATCACGCCTTTCGGAATACTCTCAATGAACATCTCCCGTGCGGAGCAGCGGACCCTGCACGCCCTCGCGCAAGGCGGCGCGATCCTGCTCGAACGCGATACGGACGGCCGCATCCTGCGCGCCGACTGCTTCACCCGCGACGGCTTCCTGCTGACCGACTGCACCCTGTCGGTCTGGAAGAAGCTGAAGACCAAGGGGCTGATCGCCTCGATCGGCGGCGGTCCCTACCGGGTCAACCGCGACGGGCTGGCCCGCATGCGCAGCCAGCTCGACAACCGGGTCTCAGCCCGCCGCTGGTAAGGCCCTGAGGAAAAGGACGCGCGCGGCGCCATAGTCGCGCGCGTCCAGCCGCTCATAGCCGGGCGTGTCGATCTCGGGCTCGTCCGAGCCGCGCTCGAAGACCACCACCGCGCCGGGCTTGAGCCAATTCCCCTCCAGCAGCCGGACCAGCGTCTGCTCGCCCATCCCCTTGCGGTAGGGCGGATCGAGGAAGGCCACGTCGAAGGCTTCCCCGTCCGACCCGGGGCGGACGCCCAGATCGGTCGCGCTGCGGCGATGCACGCGCGTGCGACCCATCAGATGCCAGGCGTCGGCGTTCTCGCGGATGGCGCCGCGGGCGTCCTCGTCGGTCTCGACGAACAGGGCGAAGGCCGCGCCCCGGCTGATCGCCTCGAAGCCGAGGGCGCCCGAGCCGGCGTACAGGTCCATGACCCGCATCCCCTCCAGCGGTTCGGCCCACGGAGCGTGCTCCAGCACGTTGAAGATGGCCTGCCGTGCGCGATCCGAGGTCGGGCGGGTGCCCTCCCCCTCCGGCGCGACGATGGACCGGCCCTTCAGGCTGCCTGCGACGATTCTCATGCGGAAGCCTCTGGACCGGAACCGGCCGCGAATGCAACGGTCGCGTCATGGTTCAATCCCGTCGTGTCCAGATCGATCTCGCTCTCGCCGCGGCGGCGCAATCGCCGCTCACGACGCAATTCGCTGTGGAGCGGCCCTGGCTCAGGCTGGGCGGCTTCGCGCTTATGGCCATCCTGCTGGTCGGGCTCTGGACCTTCGTGCTTGCACTGGTGCTGGTCCCGTTTCCCGACCTGCGCGATCAGGTCGGGAGCTCCACGCCCCTGCCTGACACCGCGTTCCGCCTGGTCGGTGAAAGCCTTCAGACCCTCGTGTTCGCGGCCGCAATCAGCGTGGTGGCTCTCGGGATTCTGCAGGCCGCCGCCATGACATACCGGCGACCAATGAAAGATTTTCTCTGGCCCGGGCGGCGCTTCGACAAGGCGCAACTGGGCATCGGTTTTCTGGCGATGGCCTGCATGTCCGTCATCACCATCCCGATCTACCTCGCGACAGGCAGCGAATGGGCTCCGCCGATCCTCGATGGCCAGTACCTCGACCGCACGCGGTTCATCTATGTGCTGGCGATGGTGGCCGGGCTGTTCGTGGCCGCCGCAGCGGAGGAGGTCATGTTCCGCGGCGTGATGCTGCGCCTCACGGGGCTGATCACCCGGCGTCCGCTGCTGCTGTACCTGATCAACGGCCTCGTGTTCTCGGCCATCCATCTGGACCCCGACCCGATCGCCTTCATCGCCCGCGCCCTTTCAGGCACCGTCTGGACCTGGGCGGCGCTGCGTCTCGGAGGGCTGGAGTTCGCCATCGGCGCGCACCTCGCCAACAACCTGATCATCTCCCTGTTCTGGCAACCCTTTTCGGAAGCCGCGATCGCCCGGGAATCAGAATGGATCGACCTCGGTCCGGAAGTCCTGACCGCCGTCGCCATGATCGTCATGATCGAGCGCCTGGCGCGGCGCTACATCGATCTTCCGTCGGATCTAGCCGCGCGGCCCGCCGCGTGAACCGCCGCCCGGCTTGCCCTTGAAGGGCGAGCCGCCGGGCTTGGGCCCGAACGGCCGTTTGCCGCCGCCCTTGTCGTCAGGACGGCCGGACGCCGAACGCGGCGCGGGTCTGGCTCCGGTGCGGGCGTCGCCGCGCGGGCGGTCGATGAACTGGTCCTCGCGGGGCTTGAAGACACGCTTCGGCCGCTCGCCCGCGGCTTCGGCGCCTTCAGGCCGGGCGCGGGGCGTGAAATTCTTCTTCGGGTGTTCGAACTTCGGCGCGGCCTTCGCCCAGCCAGCCTTCTTGGGCGGACGGGCGGCGCGTTCGGCGGCGGCGTCAGCGGCGGCACCGGCGGCGCGGACGCGGCTGGGTTTGCGCGAGGGATCGGAAATCGCGGAACCCGAGGCGCCCTTGACGATCGGCGCCGAAGTGCGACGGCCGGGGATCGGCGCCGGGGTCGAGACCGTGTTGCCCTGCGGCAGGTTCTCGGGACGGATATGCTGGGCCAGCATCTCGCGGATCACGCGGGGGCCGACCTCCTCGACCGAACCGGTCGGCAGGGTGCCCAGCTGGAAGGGACCATAGGCCAGGCGGATCAGTCGGTTCACGGTCAGGCCGAGGTGTTCGAGGACCTTGCGGACCTCCCGGTTCTTTCCCTCGGTGATGGAGACGCTGATCCACAGGTTGGCCGGGCTGTTGCCCTCGGACTCCTTGGCCTTGTCCAGCGTCGCCTCGATGGGGCCGTAGCGAATGCCGTCGACGGTAACGCCGTCCTTGAGCGAGTCGAGCTGCAACTGGCTCACCCGGCCGCGTGCCCGGGCCCGGTACTGGCGCACCAGTTCGGTCTGCGGCAGTTCCAGCGCACGGCTCAGCTCGCCGTCATTGGTCAGAAGCAGCAGGCCCTCGGTGTTAAGGTCGAGCCGCCCGACCGAGATCACGCGCGGCAGACCGCTGGGCAGGGCGTCGAACACGGTGGGCCGACCGCCGGGATCGTTGTGCGACGTCACCAGCCCGGCGGGCTTGTTGTAGCGCCAGACGCGCGTGGCCTGGGCCGAGCCGATGGGCTTGCCGTCGACGGTGATGACGTCGTCGCGCGTGACCAGAACGGCCGGCGTGTCGAGGATCTTGCCGTTCACGGCGACCTTGCCGAGTCCGATCAGCCGTTCGACCTCGCGGCGCGAGGCGATGCCGGCGCGAGCCATGGCCTTGGCGATCCGCTCGCTGCGCTTGGGGCCCTCGTCGGCCTTGGGCGCGGGTTTGCCGTCCTTCGAGAATGGTTTTCCGCCGGGCTTGCCGCCCGGTTTGCCGAAGGATTTCCCGCCCTTGGGCGGACCGCGGTCGTCGCCGCTCTCGACGCGCTTGACGTAGGGTTTGCGGGGGCCGTCGCGGCTGTCGTCTTGACGTCTCGGGGATGGCTGGCCATGATGAGCGGTTCATGCACATGGCCTTGGCGTGTGCGCAAGCGGCGGCGGACGCGGGAGAGACTCCCGTGGGCTGCGTAATCGTCGACGAATCGACCGGAAATGTGATCGCCGAGGGTCGAAACGGCCCTATTGGCGCGCATGATCCGACCGCCCATGCAGAGATCGCGGCGATCCGCGCTGCCGGAACGAAACTCGGAAATTATCGCCTCACGGGCCTGACCCTCTATGTGACGCTGGAGCCGTGCGCCATGTGCGCCGGGGCCATCAGCCACGCGCGGATCGGCCGGGTGGTCTGGGGCGCCGACGATCCCAAGGGCGGCGCCGTGGCGCACGGGCCCCGGTTTTTCGAGCAACCCACCTGCCACTGGAAGCCCGCCATCGAGGGCGGCGTGCTGGCCGCCGAGGGCGGAGACCTGCTGCGCGGATTCTTCCGGGCTCGACGCAAAGGAACGGCGGCCTTCGAAGGACGTTAGTGCGCCGGGCCCACGGCTCCGCTTGTTCGGGAATTACATGAAACGTCTGGTCGCCCTCGCCGTCGCTGCCGTCGCCCTGAGCGCCTGCGGCCAGAAACCGAAGGATGCTCCGACCGATGGAGATTCCGTCCGCATCCGGGCCCAGGAGGCGCAGACGGCGCGCCGGCGGACCGGAGCGGAGGCCCAGGACCGGGCCCTGAACCGCGTCATTCGGACCGTCTATCTGTGCAACAACAGCGAGCGGCTGTCGGTCGACTTCGACAATCCCCGCCAGATGGCGACGGTGCGCAACTCCAGCGGTGAAGCCGTCGACCTGTACCAGGAGCAGGCTCCGGACGGCATCTGGTACCGGGCCTCGGGCTATGAGCTGCGCGGCAAGGGGGTGATGGCCACCTGGACCTCCGACGGCCGCGACCCCACCGAGTGCCGCGCCGTCGACTAGGCGAACGAAGCCAGCCGTTCGTCCAGACGAGTCCGGACTTCGGGCCAGTCCTCATCCAGAATGGCGAACTGGGCCGTATCGCGGGTACGGCCCTTCCATGTGATCTTGTGCTTGCGCAGAACGCCTTCGTCGCGGGCGCCGAGCTTGCGGATGGCGGCCTGGCTGCCGGGGTTGATGGCGTCGGTGACGATCTCGACCCGAACTGCGCCGGCATCGAAGGCATGGCCCAGCAGCAGGCGCTTGCACGACGGATTGACCGGACCGCCCCTCGCCTCCGGGCGATAGAAGGTCGAGCCGACCTCGCAACGCCGGTACTCGGGCCGAATTTCGTACAGGCTGGTCGTGCCCACAACGGCGGCGTCAGAGGCGCGGCGGACGGCCCAGGCGATGCGGGTCCCCTGCTCCATCGCGTTCAGCGCGCTGCGCCACCAGCCGTCAAAATGCGGGCCGTAGGCGGCGCCGACCATGATGTCCCAGGAGGCGGCGTCGCAATCGAGCGCGGCCCGAACCTCGGTCTCAAGAGCGGGCGTGAACGGCTCCAGCCGGACGAACGGATTTTCCAGCGGCACGGCCGCCAGCGTCATGCGCGACGGGCTCACGCGGCGCCCTCGGCCCTCAGGAAAGCCGTGACTGTGGTGCGATCCATCGCCTTGTCGACGAAGGCGTCGCCGATGGCGCGGGCGAGGATCAGGGTCAGCCTGCCGCCTTCGGCCTTCTTGTCTCCCGCCATGCGGGCCAGCAGGCGATCCGCGGTGAAGGCGCCGGCGTGTTCCAGCCGCGTGGGCAGGCCGGCGGCTGCAATCACCGTCTCGACTCGCCCGGCGTCGGTCGGTGCGCACAGCCCTTGGGCGGCGGAGAAGCGGAAGGCCAGGGCGCAGCCCAGCGCCACGGCCTCGCCATGGGTCAGCGCGTCCTCGTCGAAGCCCAGTTCGGCCTCGATGGCGTGGCCGAAGGTGTGGCCGAGGTTCAGCAGGGCGCGGCGGCCCGCCTCCTTCTCATCCTCGCCAACGATGGCGCTCTTGATCTCGACCGAGCGAACAACCGCGCGGGTCAGGGCGGCGGGATCGCCAGTGGCCCCGGCAGCGCCCTGCCCTGCCAGCCAGTCGAAGAAGTCTGCGTCGCAGATCAGGCCATGCTTCAGCACCTCCGCCCAGCCGGACCGCAGCTGACGCTCCGGCAAGGTGGCCAGCAGGTCGATGTCCGCCACCACCAGGCGCGGCTGGTGGAAGGCGCCGACCAGATTCTTGCCGCGCGGCGTATCGATGGCGGTCTTGCCGCCGACCGATGAGTCGACCTGGGCCAGCAGGGTCGTCGGGACCTGCACCACGTCGATGCCGCGCATGTAGAGGGCCGCCGCCAACCCGGCCAGATCGCCCACCACGCCGCCGCCGAGGGCGATGATCAGGTCGCGCCGGTCGAGGCCGAAGGCCAGCAACCGGTCGATGACCCGCTCCAGTTCGGCGAACGATTTGGAGTTCTCGCCCGGCGGAATGGTCAGCAGACGCGCCCGGACACCTGCGGCCTGCAGTGATGCGAGAACGGCCGGGCCATGCAGGCCCGCCACCGTTTCGTCAGTGATGACGACCGTGCGGCCCTTGGCGAAGGGCGCGACGCGCGAACCCAGCTGCGCCGTCAGGCCTTGGCCCACGACGACGTCATAGGGCTCGAAACGTGCGCCGCTGACCGGCAGGACGGTGGTCATACCGTCTGCTCCGCCGCGTGGGCGTCCAGCGCCCGGACGATCGCTTCAACCGCCTCGGCATGGGCCCCTGTGGCCACATCGACCGTCACATCGGCGAGGCCGTAGAAGGGATATCGAACCTCGGCCATCGCCGTTAGCGCCTGCAACGGATCGCGGCCGCGCAGCAGCGGGCGGGTGTCGCGCCGCTGAACGCGTTCGGCGACGGTCTTCAGATCAGCGCGCATCCAGACGGTGACGGCGTTCGCCTGAAGCGCGGCGCGGGTCTCCTCGTTGAGGATCGCGCCGCCGCCGGTCGCCAGCACCATGCGCGGCCCTTCCAGCAGGCGTTTCATCACCCGGGCCTCTCCGGCGCGGAACTCGGCTTCGCCGAGGCTGGCGAAGATGTCGGAGACCGTCATGCCTGCCGCGGCCTCGATCTCTACATCGCCGTCGGCGAACGGGAGGCCGAGCCGCTTGGCCAGACGACGCCCGACCGTCGATTTGCCCACGCCCATCAGCCCGACCAGGGCTATGGTGCGTTCATGGACGGGAATCGCCACGGCACGGCTCACGCGTCGCCTCGTGGGCGGATTGACGACGGACGGGGCTCGGACAGGCACGGCATGACAGCCTCATCCTCTACACCAAGCGCCGCCTTCGGGAAGCGCCGCGACGCATGAGCACCCCGCAGATCGAAGCCTTTCTGGAGATGATGGCCGTCGAACGCGACGCCTCGCCCCACACCCTGTCCGCCTACGGCCGTGATCTGGCCGACGCCGAGGCGGGGGTCGAGGGCGGCCTGATGCAGGGCGACGAGGCCGGCGTGGAGGCCTGGTATGCCGGGCTGGCGCGGCAAGGTCTGTCGTCTGCGACGCAGGCCCGTCGACGGTCCGCCGTGCGACAGTTCTACCGGTTTGCGCTGGGCGAAGGCTGGCGGACCGATGATCCCTCGCGGCGGCTGGACGCGCCGAAGCAGGGACGCAGCCTGCCGAAAACACTTTCAGGCGACGAGATCGGACGGCTGCTGACCGCCGCTTCGGCCCATGACGGCGCGGCGGGTCTGAGGATGGTCGCGCTGGTGGAGCTGGCCTATGCGTCCGGCCTGCGGGTGTCCGAACTGCTGGGGCTGCGGCTCGAGGCGGTGCTCCGTGATCCCGCCTGGCTGATCGTTCGCGGCAAGGGCGGCAAGGAGCGGCTGGCCCCGCTGAACGCCTCGGCCCGCGAGGCGGTGAAGGCCTGGCTGGTCGCCCGCGACGCCGCCCGACCGGAAAAGGCGCCGGACAGTCCCTGGCTGTTCCCGTCTTCGTCGGCCAAGGGGCATCTGACCCCGCGCCGGTTCGCCCAACTCCTTGATCAGGCCGCCATCGACGCGGGGATCGACCCGGCCCGGGTGAGTCCGCACGTGCTGCGTCACGCCTTCGCCACCCACCTGCTGGACGGCGGGGCCGATCTGCGCGTGGTTCAGACCCTGCTGGGCCATGCGGACATCGCCACGACCCAGATCTACACCCATGTCGCCACCGACCGGCTGGCGCAGGTGGTGAAAAGCAAACACCCTCTTGCGCGGGATGACTGAACCGTAGCTTGCTCCCCGGCGTTGACCTGACTAGGTTCCGCCGCCTTCCGATGCGCCACAGGCGCGCCTGTTCCGGACGCCTTATGGCCGTGCACTACCTCGAGTTCGAAAAACCGATCGCCGATCTGGAGGCGAAGATCGAGGAGCTGAATCTGCTCTCCTCGACCTCCGGCTCGTTCGACGCCGAAGTCGAGGGCCTGCGCCAGAAGGCCGAGCAGCTTCGCAAGAAGACCTACGCCGGCCTTGATCCGTGGATGAAGACCCAGGTCGCACGTCACCCTCAGCGGCCCCATTTCGTCGACTATGTCGAAGGCCTGTTCACCGACTTCGTCGAGCTGAAGGGCGACCGCCAGTTCGGCGACGACCAGGCGATTCTGGGCGGCCTTGCGCGATTCCGGGGCGAGCCGGTCGTCCTGATGGGCCATGAGAAAGGCTATGACACCCAGACCCGGGTGGTGCACAATTTCGGCATGGCGCGGCCCGAGGGCTATCGCAAGGCCGTGCGGCTGATGGATCTGGCCGAACAATACGGCCTGCCGGTCCTGACCTTCGTCGACACCGCCGGCGCCTATCCGGGCCTTGGCGCCGAGGAGCGTGGTCAGGCCGAGGCCATCGCCCGTTCCACCGAACGTTGCCTGACGCTGGGCGTGCCTTCGATCGCGACCATCACCGGCGAGGGCGGATCCGGCGGCGCCATCGCCATTGCTGCGGCCGGCCGGGTGCTGATGCTGGAGCATTCGATCTATTCGGTGATCTCTCCGGAAGGCGCGGCCGGCATCCTGTGGCGCGACGGGGCCCGGGCCCGCGACGCGGCCATGGCCATGAAGATCACCGCCCCCGACCTGCTCGAGCTCAAGATCATCGACCGGATCATCCCCGAACCGATCGGCGGCGCCCACGCCGACCGTGAAGCGGCCATCGCTACGGTCGGCGACGTGCTGGCCGAAGAGCTGAAAGCCCTGTCAGGGCTGACTCCTGATCAGCTACGCAAGGCACGCGCGGATCGCTTCTACGCCATCGGTCGCGCAAGTTAGCGTTAACCAGTCCTTCTACTCTGGCGTGCCATCTGTCACACCCATGCAGGCGATTACAGAATCGCCGGGTAGGGTCCAGTATGAGCGGTGTCGGCGAGTCCCTTCGTGAGAGTGCGGTCATCAACCTGACCGCAGCCACGACGATGGTGGTTGATGATTCCGCCTTCGGGCTCGACCTGACGTGTCAGGCCTTGCGAGGTTTCGGCATCCGCACCAGCTACACCTGCCAGAGCGCCGCCCAAGCCATGGAAATCCTGGCCGACCAGCCCATCGACCTTCTGGTTGTGGACTGTGAGATGCCCAGTGTCGACGGCTTCGAACTGGTGCGCTGGCTGCGCCGGTCGGCCCAGGCCAACGCCATGGCGCCCGTCATCATGACCGCCGCCCATATGCGTCGCTCCAAGATCAGAGAGGCACGCGACTGCGGCGCCAATTTCGTGGTCACAAAACCGTTTAGCGCCTCGACCTTGCTTGAAAGAATCGTCTGGGTGGCCCGTGATGTCCGTCCGTTCCTCGAGGTCGGCGACTATTTCGGCCCCGATCGCCGCATCCGCGAACTTGGCCCGCCCGGCGAGGAACGGCGCGCCGCCGCCATCCGCAAGGCGGCGTTTGAAGCTGAGCAGGCCTCGCGGGCGGCCGCAAAAGACGATCAGTAAATGGCAGTGATTACCCACGCGCGGAAGAAGTCGAACCTCGCGAAAATGATCGACTCGCCCGGCGGCATCAGCGTCGGCGTGGCCCTGACCCAGGCGCGGGCAAACATCGAGGCCAAACGCGCCGAGGCGATGGCGGTGGTGGAGGTGCAGATCGCTGCGCTGGAGGCCGTCGTCGCCCCCGCCAACCTCGAAGAGCAGGCCTTTCGGCTGAACGAGGCCTATCGCGCGGCCAATGCGGTCATCGACGCGGCCAGCCCGTTCGAGCTGCTGGACCTGTGCGGCGCCGCCAGCGGGCTGTGCGACCTGATCGACGGGGCGCCAGCCGACAAGACCTTCGACTGGCGCATCGTCACCGTCTACGCCCGCTCGCTGCGGCTGCTACAGACCCTGCCGCTGGAACAGACCGCGGCGCGCAACGCCGTGCTGGATGGGCTGAAGATGGTCGTCGAGCGCAAGCTGCCGCCCAAGGCCTGATCTCAGGCCGGCTGACGGTCGGTCTTCGCGCCCCGCGTCTGCTTGCGCCACAGCGCCGCATATTCCCCACCCTGACGCGCCACAAGCTCGTGGTGAGCGCCGCGTTCGACGATGCGGCCGGCCTTGAGAACGAGTATCTGGTCGGCGTCGGCGATGGTCGACAGGCGGTGGGCGACCACCAGCGTCGTGCGGCCCGTCCGCGCGCGGCGCAGCGTCTTCTGGATCGCGGCCTCCGTGCGGCTGTCCAGCGCGCTGGTCGCCTCGTCGAGAATGAGAACGCAGGGATCGGCCAGCAGGGCGCGGGCGATGCCGACGCGCTGGCGCTCGCCGCCTGAAAGCTTCAGCCCGCGCTCGCCGACCTTGGTGTCCATGCCGTCGGGTAGTTCGCGAATGAAGTTCGACAGTTCGGCCGCCTCGGCGGCGGCCCAGATGGCCGCTTCGTCCGCGTCGGGGCGGGCGAAGCCGATGTTGGCGCGAATGGTGTCGTTGAACAGGGCCACGTCCTGCGGGACCAGGGCGACCGCGGCGCGCAGGCTTTCCTGCGTCACCTGCCGGGCGTCCAGGCCGTCGATGAGGACCCGACCGTCCTGCGGATCAAGCAGGCGCAAGGCCAGTTTGACGATGGTCGACTTGCCCGAACCGGAGGGGCCGACGAGCGCCGTCGTGGTTCCCGGAGGCGCGACGAAGCTGACGTCTTCCAGACCGTTGGCGCGCGAGTCGTGGCGGAAGCCAACCTGTTCGAAGGTCAGGGACGCGCCCTTGGCGTCCACCGGGCGGGGCAGCGGCACGGCGTCATGGGCGTCCGCCACCTGCGGCGTCTGACGCGTGACCTTCAGCATCTCCTCCATGTCGATGAAGGACTGGCGGATCTCGCGATACGCAAAGCCGAGGATGTTCAGCGGCGCATAGAGGGAGATCATGATCAGCACGGCGGCGGTCACATCGCCCGGCCCCATGCGGCCGGCGGCGGCTTCGAAGCCCGCCATGACGGCCATGATGCCGAGGCCCACGTTCATGATCACCGCTTGCATGACGTTCAGCATGGCCAGCGAGCTGTTCGCCTTCAGGGCGGCGCGGGTGTAGTCGCCGAGCGCGTTATCGTAGGTGCGGGCGGCGCGGGCCTCGGCGCCGAAGGATTTGACGGTCTCGTAGTTGAGCAGCGCGTCGACCGAGACGCCGGCGGCTTCGGTGTCGGCGGCGTTCATCTCGCGGCGGTGCTCGAGCCGCCAGTTGGACAGAGCGAAGGTCGAGGCGGCGTAGACGACGACCACGCCGACGGCCACAGCGCCGAAACGCCAGTCGTATTTGCCCGCCAGCACCCCTGCGGCCAGCACCAGCTCTACCCCGGTGGGCACGAGGTTGAAGGCGAGGATGCGCATCAGGAAGTCGACCGAGCGTGCGCCCCGGTCCATCGTCCGCGACAGGGAGCCCGATCGCTTGGTCTGGTGGAAGTCCAGCGACAGGCTGAGCGCGTGGGCAAAGGTTTCGGTGGCGGCGGTGCGCTGGGCCGCCGAGCGGACGGGGGCGAAGACCACGTCGGCGGCATTGGGCGCGATGGCCGACAGAAGCCGCACGAAGGCCCAGCCGAGGGCGAAGGCGGCGAAGCCCATGCCGAAAGCCACGCCCGCGCCCTGCCCCGCCGCCAGATGGTTGACGGCCGCGCCGAGCACCAGCGGGGCCAGCACGCCCAGCGCCTTGCCGCCGAGGGTCATGGCGATGGCCGCGACCAGACGGAGGCGCAGCTGCGGCGCATTGGAGCGGCCGACCAGTTTGATGAGGTCGCCGAGGGCCTGCCACGTCGGGGGTCCGTCCGTCGGGGCGACGACGCCCGCCTGCCCCGCCTTCGCTACTGAATCACCCCGTCGTCCCGACCGTTCACCGTGCATCGCCATGGGCGGACATATGGACCGCGAAGGGCGGAGCGCAAAGGGTGCATTGACCGCAGCAGAAACCGCAGCCGGATCGACGGCATGAACTGCAATCGTCCGGCGGCGGAAAGTGCCGTCACCGCTATCCGCGCCGACCGCCGTGCTTCGCGTATTCCAGCCGCGCCACGGTGCGGTTGTGGACCTCGTCGGGGCCATCGGCGATGCGCAGGGTGCGGACCATGGCGTACATCTCGGCCAGGGGCGTGTCGGCCGAGACGCCGGCGCCGCCGAAGGCCTGGATGGCGTCGTCGATAACCTGAAGCGCCATGCGCGGGGCGGCGACCTTGATCTGGGCGATCTCGGACTTGGCGTTCTTGGCGCCCGCCTCGTCCATCAGCCATGCGGCCTTGAGCACCAGAAGCCGGCACATCTCGATATTGGTGCGGGCCTCGCCGACGCGCTGTTCCCAGACCGAATGTTCGGCGAGGGATTTACGGAACGCGGTGCGGGACAGCAGGCGCTGGACCATCAGCTCCAGCGCGCGCTCGGCGATGCCGATCACGCGCATGCAGTGGTGGATACGGCCCGGTCCGAGACGACCCTGGGCGATCTCGAAGCCCCGGCCCTCGCCGGCGATCAGGTTTTCGACCGGGACACGGACGTTCTCCAGCACCACCTCGGCGTGGCCGATCGGCAGCTCGTCATAGCCAAACACCGACAGCATCCGCTCGACGCGGAAGCCGGGCGTGTCGACGGGGACGATAATCTGGGACTGCTGGGCGTGGGTGGCGGCGTCCGGATCGGTCTTGCCCATGACGATGGTCACGGCGACGTTCGGGTGCGCCATATTGGTCGACCACCATTTGCGGCCGTTGATGACGTAGTGGTCGCCGTCGCGGACGATGCGGGTCTGGATGTTGGTGGCGTCCGACGAGGCCACCTCGGGCTCGGTCATCAGGAAGGCCGAGCGGATCTCGCCGGCCATCAACGGCTTGAGCCATTTCGCCTGCTGGGCCTCGTTCCCGTACATATGGAGCACTTCCATATTGCCGGTGTCGGGGGCGTTGCAGTTGAACACCTCGGCCGACCACAGGTGGCGGCCCATCAACTCGGCCAGCGGGGCGTATTCGAGGTTGGTCAGGCCCGCGCCATGGTCGCCCGGCAGGAACATGTTCCACAGGCCGGCCTCGCGGGCCTTCGCCTTCATCTCTTCCATGGCCGGAGGCTGGCGACGCGGGTTCTCGCGCACCTGGGCGCGGTATTCCGCCTCGCGCGGCAGGACGTGGTCCTCAAGAAACCGCCCCACCCGCTCCTGCCAGTGCAGGGCCCTGTCGCTGTGCCGGAATTCCATGGAGGGTCTCCTTCTCCCTCCCCTTCATGGGGAGGGTCGATTGGCGAAGCCAATCGGGGTGGGGCTGTGTGAAGCATCCGCCGATGGAGACCGGGCTGACGTTCCCCACCCTGTCGTCGCTTCGCGCCGACATCCCTCCCCATGAAGGGGAGGGAGAAACAGGGTTTAGCGCTTCAGCAGCGGGGCCAGCTTCTGGGCGATCATCATGTCGCCGGCGATCTTCAGCTTGCCCTGCATGAAGGCCATCATCGGATCCAGCTGGCCGGCCGACAGGGCCATGAAGTCGTCCCAGCTGATCGAGACCGTGGCGTCGGCAGGCTTGTCGTCGTTGGTGACGGTGTTCGGAACCGAGGCGCCGTCGATGAAGATCTTGCCGACATCGCCCAGGTCGATCTTCACGGTCTTGCCCAAACCGGAGTTGTCGCCCACGGCGCCGCGGATGTGTTCGGTGACTTGAGCCAGGTCGGCCATGGATCTCTCCCTGAGGACGTTGAGCTATCGACCTAGACCGCGCGGGAGGCGGCGCCAAGATCACGTCAGGTCAAGTTGGCGCGACGGACGGCTCAGCCGACCTCGGGACCGTAAGGGCCGTCTGCCGCCTCTTCGGTGCGCGGCTCGTAACGGGGCGGGTTGTAGTTGCGCCCGACATCGCGCGGTTGTTCATACCGCGCCGGCTCTGACGAATAGCGCCTGCGGTCCGCACGATCCTCGAACTCCGCCCGACGCTGCTCTTCAATGGCGTCGAGACGAGCCTGCCGCGCACGACGTTCCGCGCGGAAGTCGGGCAAGGGATTGTCGAAGCCGAACCAGCGCCGTTCCCGCTCCCGTCGCGGCGGCTCCGGTTCAGCTGGCGCAGACGCGTAGGGCTCGGCAGAGGCGTAGCGTCGCACGGCCGCGGGCCGCGACGGCTGTTCATAGGGGGCGAAGTCGTCGCCCTCATTCCAGGCGACGTCATAGACGGCCGGCCGTCCTGCAGACCGGGGCGGGACGTAGCGGAAGCCGTCCACCAGCTCCCCGACGTCCATCACCGACCCAGCCACCAGTTCAGGCTCGACCGGGGCCACGATCTCGATCTTCAGGGCTTCGTCGGGAGAGACGGGTGCGGCGTTGGGCAGTTCGACGAATTTCAGTCCCATAAACCCCAACGCCGCCACGCTGACGGCGGCGAGAGCCGCCACATGCGCGGGCCCGACCCGGCGCGGCCGGGGCGGCGCGGAATCGAACGGGGACCGGGGCGGATAGGGATCGGACATGGGTAGCACCAGAACTGAAGCGGCGATGATGCAACCCCCCAGACCCGGTCCGGTTCAAAACGGCGCCGCTACGGATTTCCGGGCTCGGGCGAAACCCTGAATCCCACTCCTCGCTTCCAGCGCAGGGCGTCGGGTTTTGGCTGATTGCCGCCCAAACGCGAGGCGTCAGAATGAATCATCTTCACGTTTCCCTCTGGAAGCCTGCACAGGAGATTTCCGATGCATCGCCGCCTCTTCGGACTGGGACTGATCGTTGTGGCGCTGGGCGCCTGCGAAACCACGCCGAGCATTTCGTCGGACACTGCGCCCGGCACGAATTTCGCCAACTACCGCACCTATGAATGGGTCGAGATCGCCCCGGGAGCGGGCATGAACCCGGTCGCTCTGGAGCGGATGCGGCAGGGCATCGAGCGGGCCATGGTGGCCAAGGGCTACACCGCGGCCAAACCCGGCGACCTGACCCTGATCATGACCGTCGGCGGCAAGGAGCGGGTCGACGTGCACTCATGGGGACGGTTCGGCCAGAACGTCGACACCTACCGCTACACCGAGGGCAAGCTGGCGCTCGACGCGTTCGATACGCGGACGGCGCGGCCGGTCTGGCACGGCGAGGCGACGCAGAATATCGATCCGGGCCGGACGGATGCGGCGCAGATCGACGCTGCTGTGGCCGGAGTGATGGCCCAGCTTCCGCCGCGGGGATGAGTGCGTCGTGCCGGATCATCTGGCGATCGTCGCCCCCGACGAAGAGCTCTGGGAAGGGATGGAGTCGCTGTTCGCGGCCGCCGCGATCGAACTGACCCTGATCAGGAAGCTGGATCTGTTCGCCGACCATCATCTGGATCCCGCGAAAACTGTGGTTCTGCTTGATGCCGACCAGAACGTCGATCGGCGGGCCAATTTCCTGTCGGGACTGGTGAGAAACCGCTTCGTCGGCGTCGTCACGGTGTCACGCGACCTGAGCCAGTCGGAGCGGCTGACCCTGTTGTATATGGGGGCCGATCACTGCCTGCTGCGGCCCGTCAACGAGGACGAACTGGCTGCGATCATCAGCAATATGTTCAGGCGTTCGCGGGCGGCCGCCGCCCCTGTCTCCCGGGAAGAGCCTGCGCTTCCGTGGAAACTGGATCTGCGGCAGTGGCGTCTGACCACGCCGGGTGGACATGACGTCGGGCTGTCAGCGGGGGAAATGAACCTTCTTGCGACCCTGTTCCGGGAACCGGGCAAGACCCATCAGCGGGATGACCTGCGAGCGCGGTCGGCTCCGGCGATGGACGCGGGCGCGGGCCGAAGCCTGGACGTGCAAATCAGCCGCCTGCGACGAAAGGTCGAGGACGCCAGCTCAATGACCCTGCCGCTGCGGTCATCGCGGGGGGCCGGCTATGTCTTCGCATCGCCCGCGACGATCATTCCCGCGGACGCCGTGCCGAACTGAGTTTTCCTTTGCCCCGGGAGTGCTTCAGAGAATCTGCACGACGGCCTCGACCTGCACGGAGTAATTTCCCGGCAAGCGGAGGACGCCCGCAGCGGAGCGGGCATGCCGGCCCCGGTCCTCGAAGACATCGACAATCAGGCTGGAACAGCCGTTGATGACCACGTCGTGCTCGAGGAAATCCGGCGCCGCCTGGATGAAGCCGACGATCTTCAGGACCCGGTCAACCCGGTCCAGGTCGCCCTGACATGCGGCCCTCATCGCTGCGATCAAATTGACCCCGCAGAGTCTGGCCGCGGTGATCGCCATCTCCAGATCGACGTCGTCTCCGACCACGCCCTTGATGCCAAAGTCCCCGACATGGGACTTTTGACCCGAAATGTAGACCAGCCGCCCTGACTGCGAGAAGGACATGTGGTTCCTGGCCGGCGAGGCGAGCACGGGAAGGTCGATCCCCATGTCTCTCAAACGCGCCTCTATCCGGGACATGTCTCTCCGCTCCGCCGACCGATCGCCCGTTGACGTTGAATGGACCTGACCGTCGGCGTTCGGATGCGCCACGGGATCAGGAGGTCTCCTTCAGGACCAGAAGCGTGGCCACGCCGTCACTGACCTCGATGCCGTGCGTGTGGTGCTCGAAGCCCGGGAACAGGGCGTCGTATTTTTCCAGCCCGCGCAGATAGCCGATGATCGGACCGTCATCAGCGCCCGCCTGTTCGCCCGGCATCAGGATCGGAATTCCGGGCGGATAAGGCACGACGCCCGTGGCCGCCGTCCGGCCGGCCAGCTCGGCCAGCGACACCCGCTCGACATTGCCGCGGACCAGTTCTTCATAGGCGTCCACTGGCGGCAGCGTCGGGACCGGCAGTTGCTCATAGGCCTTGCCCATCAGCCGGGTCGTGCCCAGGTCGCCCATCGCCTTGAACATGCTGTCCGCCAGGTCGCGCAGCCCCATTCCGGCGTAGGTTTCAGGTGCGTTCTGCACCAGCTCAGGCAGGACCTGCTCCAGCGGCGCGTTGCTGTCGTAGTCGCTGCGGAAGTCGAGCAGGGCGTTGAGCAGGGTGCCCCACTTGCCCTTGGTGATGCCCATCGAGAAGAGCACCAGCATGGTGAAGTCGGTGGTCTTCTCGACCACCACGCCGCGGTTACCCAGATAGGCCGTGACGATCGGGGCGGGAATGCCGGTCTTGGCAAGCTCGCCGTTCGGCGACATGCCGGGAGCGACGATCGACACCTTGATGGGGTCGAGCATGCACCAGCCGTCCTCGAGGTCGGCGAAGCCATGCCATTCCGCGCCCGGGTCCAGCAGCCAGGCCGAGGATGTGGTCGCCAGCGTAGCCGGATCGGCCTTGTGGAACGGGACCTTCTTGCCGGACTTGGGATCGGCGACGGTGGTCGGCTGCCAGCAGTCGAAGAACCAGCCGCCGGCCTTGGCCGAGTCGGCGGCGATGGAGGCGACCTTCTGACGGAAAGCGATCGCCTCCGAGATGCATTCCGCCGTCAGCTTTTCGCCGTCCTTGTCCATCATGGCCGAGGCCACGTCGCAGGAGGCGAGGATCGCGTAGTTGGGCGAAGTGGAGGCGTGCATCATGAACGCCTCGTTGAAGCGCGCATGGTCGATGGGCCGCCGGCCGTCGCGGATGTGGATCATCGAAGCCTGGCTGAGCGCCGGCAGGAGCTTGTGCGTCGACTGGGTCGCGAACATCGTCGGCTTGTCGGCGCCGTGATCCTTCGGATCGCCGTGCATGGCGAACCTGCCGGAATACAGCGGGTTGAACCGCGCATAGCCGAACCAGGCCTCGTCCAGATGCAGGCGGTCGACGGTCTTGCCGAGCAGTTCCTCGATCCGGGAGACGTTGTAGCAGAGCCCGTCATAGGTGGAGTTGGTGATCACCGCATGGACCGGATTGCGGTCGACGTCGGGGCCCATCATCTTGTTGTCCGCGACCATCCTGGCGATCGCTTTCGGCGTGAGGCGGCTGGGCGGGATCGGGCCGATCAGGCCCAGGGCGTTACGGTTGGGGACCAGATAGACCGGCGAGGCGCCGGACATGGTCATCGAATGCTCGACTGACTTGTGACAGTTGCGGTCGCACAGTGAGACCTGGCCGCGGGTCACGCTGGCCATCAGGATCACCCGGTTGGACATCGATGAGCCGTTGGTCACGTAGTAGGACCGGTGCGAGCCGAACACCTTGGCGGTGTAGCGTTCGCCCTCTCCGATGGGGCCGGAGTGATCGAGCAGCGATCCCAGCTCCCCGACCGAGATCGACAGGTCGGTGCGGAACATGGTCTCGCCGAAGAAGCGGAAGAAGGCGTTGCCCGCGACCGACTTCAGGAAGGCGGTGCCGCCCGTGTGGCCCGGCGTATGCCAGCTGTATTTGTAGACCCGGCTGAACTGCGCCAGGGCCCGGAACATCGGCGGCAGGACGGAATGGCGATAGTGGTCGATGGCGGTGCGGATGCGGCCGCCGATGAAGTCGACGGTGTCCTCCAGCAACCAGATGTAGTCGTCCGCCTGGGTCAGGATGTCCGCCGACATGGTCGAGATCGAGGACCGGTCCGAGGTCAGGAAGATGGGCATCTGGTGGTTGGCGGCGCGGGCAGCGGAGATGACCTCGCTGGCCTGGGCTCCGTTGTCGTCCGCCAGATCCCAGTGCACCAGCACGCACTGGATCAGGGTGTCGGCGTGGATGATCGCCCGCGCGTCATCGACGGATGAGGAATTGATCACCTCGATCTCGCGGCGGTCCAACTCATCGATCAGGGACTTGAACGCGCGACCGGTGGCCGTCTCGCCGCCCTGTTCGGGACGGACGATCAGGGCGCGCATGGGGACGCTCAGGCTCGAATGGGTGGCGCTCATGTGAAAGGCTCCAGGGCAGGTTCAGGCTGGCGCCGGGCCAGCACGACGTAGATCGGAAGGGCGAGAACCATCAGGACCAGAGTCCACATCGCCGCGGTCGCGCCCGAGCCGATGACGACCCAGACCGAGAAGCCGAAGGCGATCAGGGCGGCGGGTGTGAACGGACCGATCCGCCAGCCTCCGCCCCGGTCGGCCAGGGACTTGACCAGCATGGCTTCGGCCACGGCGCAGAAGATGTAGGGAATCATGTTGGCGGTGGTGCTGAGCTGGACCAGCACCTCGTAGGCGGCTGCGACCGCCTGGCCGCCGCCGCCCTGTGCGACCAGAAGCAACGACGAAAAGGTCAGGGAAACACTGAGGCCCGCCGCGGGCGCGCCACGTGAGTTGACGCGGCCGAACACACGAGGGAAGGCCCCGTCCTTCGCCGCCGCTAGCGGGACCTGTCCCAGCAGAAGCGTCCAGCCGTTGAGGGCGGCCAGCGACGAGAGAACCACCGCCACGCCGATGAGCGAGCCCGCCCACGAGCCCCACATGACGCGGGCCGCATCGGCGAAGGGCGAAGATGAGGCGGCGAGTTGCTCCCGCGGAATTACCCCCATCACCGCGATAGTGCAGAAGATGTAGAGCAAGGCGCATATGCCGGCGCCGATCAGGGTTGCGCGGGGGATCGTCACCTTGGGATTGTCGACGTCGCCGGCTGGAACGGTAGCCGACTCGATGCCGAGGAAGGCGAACATCACCAGCGGCGCCAAGGTCGACAGGGCCGGCAGGATCGGCATACCCGACGGATTCAGGGGCATGAGGTTCTCGGGCCGGACCCAGAACAGACCGATCGTGCCGATGGCGACGAAGGGGAGAATCTTGAGTGCCACAGCCCACCGCTGCAGCGACCCCACCGTGGCCGTACCTCGGAAGCTGAGCAGGCAGATTCCCCACATCGCCGCCAACGCCACGGCCACGGTCATCCACGGCTCCTTCGCTCCTGGAAAGAAGGCCAGCAGATAGCCGGCCAGCGTCAGGGCGATCGCGGGCAGCGATGCCCAGATCGAAATCCAGTAGGTCCAGGCGACCATGAACCCGCTGAGCGGTCCGAACGCCTGTCGGGCGAAGGCATAGGGCCCTCCTGCCGCCGGGGCGATCGATGACAGCCGCGCGAAGACGATGCCAATGCACATGGCGCCGATGGCCAGCAGGAACCAGCCGAGCACCGCCACCATGCCGAACGGCGCCAGGGCTGCCGGCGAGAGGTAGAAGCCCGCCCCAACCACGTTGCCTACCACGAGGCAGATGCAGGTCATCAGACCGAGCGGTTTTGCGGGAGGCGCAGCCGCATCGGTCATTGCCGGCCCATGACCGTGACGCCGTAGCTGTAGCGCAGCGAGAACTGGACCCGGACGTCTTCGCCCTCGTCGCCGTTGTGGTCCTCGCGGGTGCCGTACAGGAGCTCTCCGCCCACCAGCAGGGCGTCGTTGGGCTTGTAGAGCAGGTTCACGGAGGCGTAGTCGCCGTTGTGGAAGGCGTCGCCAGCCTGCAGATTGGTGTTGTTCAGGTGGGTGCGGCTGAAGCCGATCGCGCTGGACCACTGCTCGTTCCAGGCCTGCTCGAAATAGGCCATCACGCCGTAGATCTCGGCTGGCTGGGCCTCGACCGTCAGCGCCACGGTATCCAGTTCCGGCGCCAGATCAGTGCCGCCGTCGTTGAAATAGCTGGCGATGCCCTCGCCATAGACGCCGCCGGCCCGGAAGACGCTGTTTTCGCCGAGATTGAAGACGCCGGTGAGGTTCAGGCCCCAGCCCATTTCGCCGCCGTTCGGCTCTCCGCCGGGGCTGCCGGCGGTTTCATAGCCGACGCGTCGGACGACGCCGCCCAGACGAACGTGGCCCCAGTCGCCGCTGAACCGGCCGGCCATCAGCAGGTCGGGATATTTCTGGGTCGAGGTCAGATTGGCGCCGAGCGCCGGATCGAGGATCCGGATCAGGCCCGGGTCGACATCATTGCCCGGCAGCTCGAGCGAGGCGGCGAAATAGGCGTTGTCAGATTTGACGAACGCATAGCGGATGCCGGCGTTCTTGACATAGATCATGCCCGCCGGACCCCAGAAGTCGATGATGTTCGGGAACAGGTCCGGATCCATCAGCAGGGACTTGTCGTAGCCCGCCAGCACCCGCCCCCATTCGACGGACGCGCGCTGCAGGTGGAAGGTGGTTTCGCCCTCGTTGGAGCCCGATCCGAACAGGTCGAACTCGAACGACACCTTAACGTCCTGACCATTGACCGGGGCTGCGCCCGAAATGCCGAACAGGGTCTGCCGGGCGCTGAAATTGGCCTGGCCGTCCTCGCCGAAGAGGTCGGGGGTCGTGGGAATCTTAGAGGGCCGGAAGGCGCCGACCCAGTTCGGATCCATCCGGTTGAAGTCGTAGATGGCGTCCAGCTGCACCGAGCCGTAGAGCTCGACCGTCACATTGTCCGTAACAAGCGGCGGCCGCTCCTTTCCGCCGGCTTCCGTCTGGGCCTGGGCTATGCAGGGTGCGGCCAGGGGGGCCAGCAAGCCGAGCGCGATCGCTGCTGTCTTTAGCATGGACGCCATCCCGATAAGTTCGTCGCAACTGGATCTTTCCAGAACAGCGCGAGTTCACTATTCGGCCCATGCTCCGGTCAACGTTATTGTGTGTAATTCATTGAAACATCTCGGGATTTATTGCAGATTGTTTCGCTCAATTACCAATTGTAACGTCGGGTCGCTCGACACATATCTTTAGTTTACTCCACATTGAGGCTCGGATACAGCGAACGGCGAACGCGATGCTCGACAGACATTTCAGCGAGACATGACCATCGAGCCGTCAGCGGCCATCATGGGAAAGGTCGAGGCCCGGGTCCTTGGCGCTTCGCTGCTGCTTACGCTCGTGGTGGCGGCCGGCGGCATTGTCTGCGGTCTGATTTCCGGATCGATGGCCATCATCTTCGACGGCCTGTTCTCGGGCATCGACGCGGCGATGACGGCCGTGGCGCTGCAGGTCGCGCGGCTGGTGAGGCGGGAAACGGACATGCGCCACCAGTTCGGATACTGGCATTTCGAACCGCTGGTCCTGGCGCTCAACAGCTGCGTCCTGGTGTTGCTCTGCACCTATGCGTTCGTGAACGCGGTCATGGGACTGATGCGCGGCGGACACGTCCCGGAGCTAGGTCTGGCCCTGCTCTACAGCGGACTGGTGTCGGTGGGCTGTATCGGCATGTACCTCTACCAGCGCACGGCCAACCGCACGCTCAGGTCGGACCTCGTCAGCCTGGACATGCAGGGATGGCTGATGTCCGGCGTCATCTCCGTGGCCCTGCTGGGCTCGTTCGGCGTGGCGCTTCTTCTTCAGGGCACCCGGTATGAGCATTTCGCCGCCAGCGCGGATCCGCTGGTGCTGGCCCTGCTGGCGCCCCTGCTGCTGATAGGACCGGCCCGGGCCGCACGAAAGGCGTTCCGCGAGATCTTCATGATCACGCCCCCTGCCCTCGATCTTCAGGTCAGGACGGCGCTGGACGCGGTGGCGAGCCGGAAGGGCTTCGTCAGCTACACGAGCTACAGCACCAAGGTCGGACGGGCGGAGTTCGTCGAACTGTACATCCAGTTGCCAAAGGACAGTCCGGCCCGTGTCGAGGATCTAGACGCCCTGCGCCACGAGATCGAGGTCGCGCTGGGGAAATCCCGGCATGAGCGGTGGCTCACCGTCTCGTTTACGGCCGACCCGCGCTGGATGAAGCCGAGGTCGTGGAGCCCTCACACCCGCCGGGTGTAGGCCGCCGCCTCAGGCCCGTAGCCCTTGGCCGGATCGGGGCGGTACGCCTCGTACCGCGTGAACCCTGCTCGCTCCCAGAAGCCGTGGGCGTCGCCCACCGCCATCAGGAACACGGTGTCGAAGGTGCCCGCGCGGGCCAGCCCCAGCACCATATCGAGCGCCGTGAGCGCGTGTCCCTGCCCCCGCACGGAGCCCAGCAGCGCCATGTCATGCAGGTAGAAGCAGTCCGGCTTTTCCGGCAGCGCCCCGAGCGCGGAATTGAGCGCGGGCGGCTCGCCGAGCACCCATGGATGGCAAACAAAATAGCCGTACAGCCGCGCCTCGTCGGCGAGGACGAAACAGCCCTCGGGATAGACCGCCAGCCGATCGCGGACGACCAGGGGATCTTCGGGATAGGAAAGATGGATCGCATTGGCGACATCGGCCGCTGTCGCCGAATCGTCGGGCCGCATCGGACGCCAGTGCATGACTCGCTCGCAGACCTGACAAATCGGGAAGGTCTGGCGGAGACGCAGGGCGAGAGACCGTTACGCCACCACTGGACCAGAGAGGGCCCTTCCCTCTCCGCCCTAATACACGCCCTAAGCCGCGGCGTCCGTCTCGCCCAGCAAAGCCAGCAGCGAGGATCTGGGGATAACCGTTTTCGAGCCGATCTTCACCCGCCGAAGTTTCTCGTCTTTCAGCAGTTCGAAGATGGTCGACCGGCCAACGCCCAGGGCGGCGCCGGCCTCTTCGACCGAGTAGGCGAGCTTGAAGCCATTGTCGTTTGCCGCGGTCACGTCTCCGCTCCCCCTGCGTGGTTGGTCTGGGTGAGGGTCATACCGGCTTCTCCGGCTGCGGCATCCAATGAGTGACCTCGGACCAGTAGAAGGTCTCCCAACCCTCTGTGTCATAGTCCGTGCGGCCCCAAAGCTCGAAGGCGTGACTGTCGGGGTCGAACCGGGCGCGCGGTTGCCACTGCCCGCTCCACCAGACCTGAAACTCGGTGCCGTCGCGCGGTGCTTTGGCGAGCGCGGATGACCAGCGAAGAGCGCTCACGATCCCCCTCCTTCACTATTACCCGCGCTGTCAGGGGGCGGGCGTAGGGCTGTGAGGATGGCGTCGGTCGGCGTTGCGCCTTGGCCGATCAGTGTCCATTCGCGATCATTGATCCCGCCGTTGACCCGATGAACGCGCCAGCAGCCGGGGTCGCCCTCCTCCGAGTCGTCGTACCCGAAGTCGATCTCACAGTTGATGTTCTGAGCCAGCCAGTCGAGCGCCACCTTCTCGGCCTCGGTCCTCGTCACGCGGAACATGGTCGATTCCACGCCGCCCCACGCCTGCCCTTCGATCTTCGCGATCAGGCCGGACAGCAGCTCTACTGCTTCTGATGGATTGGTCATTGGGTTCACGTCTGCTGCGCAGCCGTCCCCACCGAGTTTCCGGTTCTCGTTCTTCACCACAGGTCCTCCGAAAACAGCGTGCCCTTGATGGTCATCTGATCGCGCGTGATCTGGCCCGCTGCTATGGCAACGTCGGCGGCGCGCTGGCGGTCCGCGTAACTCCCATCGGAGAGCAGGAACCCGCTATTCCTTACGGTCTGCTCGTCAGCGAAAAGCCCGCGCTCCTGCCCGTGGTGGACTAGTCCCGCCAGATTATGATGTCGGGCCGGTCGCGGCGCGCTGATGATGGTTCGAACCACGCGCGGGTCGTCGGTCGTGACAACTACTTCGTAGGCCGCCGCGACAACTCTCAGCGGCTGGCCCACGGTCCCTAGTTTCCCTCCGGCCGGTATGGAGGCCTCTCTTGAGGCCGGAATGCGCCCAACCTCGCTCATCCTATCCCCCTGTCAGCAGGAGGGGTGGGAAGCGGCATCCAGTGGGAAGGCTCGTAGACGATCAAATCCTCGTAACTGTCGGTCGTCCCATCGACCCAGCCTGCGCCGTTGCCGCCTTCGTCCTGCCAGTGCACATCGTAGATCGCCCCGTTGCAGACGTTGGCGACAAGAATCGTTGTCCCGTCCCTTGGAGCCGTCGCGATGTCTCTCCAGCCCACCTGTTCAGCGGGACTGACGAGGGCTTGGTGGGAGGCGAGAAACGGCATCAACGCTTCAGCGAGAGCGCCGGCCCCTAGCGAGTGGTTTCCAGCGATCTGTCGGCTGTCCAGCTCGTCAGCGGCCCTGCCGCGCGTGATGAACCGGAAGCCGTAGGGCGTCGCGCCGTGTCGCTCGGTGATGCTGTCGGCCATCGCTACCGCCGTGGCGACATCCCACGACGGGACCGGCTTCTCGGTGGCCTCCGCGACGAATGTGCCGGGGGACAGAAACAGGACGAAATGCTGCTGAACTACAACAGCCGCGTCCGCTTCACGGTCGGTATCGGCCTCTTGGGCCGATGCACTAAACACGTCTGACATTCAGATATCTCCTGCGAAAAGATCGGGTTGTCCGTCTATTGGTGCTGCTGCTCTCGCTGTTGCGTTGGCGGCCATGAGTTCCAGGTCAGGGATGAACTTCTGCTGGGCCGGCGAACCGCTCTCGCGCCAGATATCTGCGCAGGCCTGAAGGTGCAGGGCCGTGATGGAAGTGCGGGGTGCATTCGCCCCAAGGGGCTCATACCGGTCCGGTCTAATGCTGGCGGCGAGGGTCATTTGCGCCCTCTCCGATCAGCGACAGACGCGATCAGCGCTCCGACGAACAAGCCGCCGATTGTCGATGAGACCACACAGATGGCCAGCCAGAACCAATCGCTCGGCGTCATGCTGCTATGGCCTCCCCGCGAGCCGCTGCATCCCGGGCACAGCCCATGCAGAGCGGCGTGAACAGCAGCAACTGGTTCGGGTCCGCTGGCTTCGGCATCGGAACGCCCCAGCCCCAGCCGTGCAGAGCGATCGCGCGGCGCTCCAGATCGTTGATCCAGCCGCCCCACTCGGGATAGATCGCCGCCGCTTCGTTGCGCGTCTGAAGGCTTTGCATGGTTCCGCACATGCATTCGCCCGACCGACACAATTGGACAGCGACGGGGTTGATCGGAACGCCCCGCAACCGGAGGAAATTGTCGCGGTCCGCGTCGCTCCAGTCATGGATCAGGTTGACGTACATGTTGCCGGGGGACGCCGGGTCCTTCCGCGTTTCGCTCAGGTTGAGCCGTCGGTTGTCGCTCTCAAGGGCGCGCGCACCGTTCAGCATCATGATCCGGACGCCCCGCCTGCCCTTGCGCAGAGTGCGCGACAGGGCGGTCCGCATCGGCTGGGCCTTCAGGATGCGATAGGAGAAGTTGTGGGCGTCCCGGCCTATCCCGAAGAAACCCTTGCGCAGGACGTATCGCTCGTAGGCGTCGCCAGCGTCGGCCATATAGAAATCCGGCCCGAGCGCGCCGTAGTAGTCGGTGACGAACTCAGTCGTCTGGCGGATGCCCGTGCCGGTCCGGCAGTGCAGGATCAGGTCGACCTTCAGACCAATTTCCAGAGCGAGCGCGACCGTGGCTGCGCTGTCTCGCCCGCCTGACACCAGCAGGACAATGTAGGTCGGGTCGAACTCGGCCATAACCCGGCTCACGCGGGCGGCTGACAGTTCCATGACTCTTGCGAGGGACGGACCGATGATCTGGCCCTGCGGATCGGTGTCCGGCGTGAACAGCTCGGGTGGCCGATAAGCCGCACTGTTCGCGGTCGTACTGCACGGCTTCGCCGTTCCGTACCCGGCTGTGATGTCCTGACGACCGCGGGTCATTGGTCACCCGCCTGGTATTTGGCGAAGTGGGCCGCGGCCGTTTCGTAAGCGTCCTTGCCGAGCATCGCCCAGAACCGGCGCTCGTCGCCCATGGCGTGCTGCTGCTCATGATGGCCAAGGCACAGCGGGTTTCCGTGCCGGTCGTGGTTCTTAACGCCCCGACCGAAGCTGTTCGGGATCCCGTCGACACGATAGCTGACGTGCGCGTGGTGGACCGGGCCCATGCAGCCGCCGAGGTGACGAGCCTCGCAGGGCTGGCGCCGGACGTACTGGCGGAAGCCGTTGTCGATCTGCCGGCCGCGGGTGGCCTTCTCCGACTTCGGCCGCGCCTTCTTGTCGGCCTTGCGGATCTCCCGCCGGAAGCCGTCGACCTCGGCGATCTTGGCGCGCTGTTCCTGGTTGAAGCGGAGCATCAGCCTCCAAGCTCCTTCCGCCGCCGCGTGATGGCCTTGTTCAGGTCCATGGCGAGCTGGGGCTGATCGGCCTCCAGTTCGGTGAACATCTCCTGATCCGACGGGTTGGCCAGCAGGAAGTCGAGTTGCTCCAGCGACAGCCCGTCCATGTCCTCGATGAGGCGGCGCTGCCATGTCAGGAGGTCGGCGGCCGAGCCCTTCTCTTCATCGCCTTTGGGCTCAGAGGACTCGGCCGCGCCTTCACCCGACGGGGCATCGCCGGGGAAGCCTTCGCCGGCCCCCGCCTTCGCCGCTTCATCAGCGACAGTGGCGGGAGCCGACGTTTCCGACACTGGGGGGACAGCGTCGGATTCTAGATGGTCGTCGTTGAGGGCCGCTTGGTCGGCCTTGGACGCGGCCGACTTGAGCTCGCTGTCCAGCGTCGGCTTGGCTGCGGCCTTCTCGTCCCGGTCCAGACGGCTCCACCACGCGGTGAGAGCGGCCGATCCACGGGCTGCAGCCGCCCTGCCCTCCGTCAGCACCGTCAGCAGGTCGACGGACTCCGTGGGCTCGCCCTTGGCCGCAGCCAGCGGGCGCACCGTGTAGGGCTTCCGGCTCGCCCTGGTGGCGGTCAGGGCCATCGTGACCTCGCGGTCGATGTTCGACATGTGAGAGATGCGGATGCCGCCAACGGCGTCGTTGCCGACAATCTTCCCCTCGACCGTGGCAGCGTCCAAGGACAGCCCGCGATTCCTCGTGTCGGGGCACAACAACCCGAAGCTCGGCAAGATGGTCCTCAAGGGGCCGCGCACCGGCTGGCCGATCTATCAGCTGTCTCTGGAGGAGCGCGCCACCTGCCCGCGGTCCTGCGAGCAGTGGTCGACCTGCTACGGCAACGCGATGCACCTCGCCCGGCGCCACACGCCGGATGCGGAGTTCCTCCGCTACCTGATCGCCGAGGTGACGACACTCTGCCGGTCGCATCCTGAGGGCTTGCTGCTCCGGCTGCACACCTTGGGCGACTTCTACTCGGTCGAGTACGTCTACGTCTGGGGTTCGCTGCTGAGCCAGTTCCCGCAGCTTCACGTCTTCGGCTACACGGCCCGCCGCATCGGTGATCCCGACCCGGAGACCGACCGCATCGCCCGCGCGATCGACGTGCTGACGACCAACGCCTGGGACCGGTTCGCCATCAGGACCAGTGGAACCCGCTCGCTGGCCCGGTCGCGCTCCATCGTGGTCGATGCCGACCCGCAGGAGCCGGACGTCATTGTCTGCCCGGCTCAGACGGAGCAGACCGAGGCCTGTGCGTCCTGTGGCCTCTGCTGGGCCTCCAGCGCGCGGGATAAGACCATCGCGTTCCTGAAGCACGGCATGAAGACGCGTGGCCCTGCAGTCCCGAAGGCGGCGAATGATCCCGAACCCGTCGTGGCTAAGCCCGTCCGTCAGGCCACGACTGTGTTGGCCGATAATCCTGGCGAACTGAAAACCCGCGATGAGGCTCAGGCGGTGGCTCGCAAGGTCGCCCCGGCACCCGGGTTGCGTTCGGGTCAGGCACTCGACTTCCTCTGGCGAGAGTGGGTACGCCAAGGCGTGAAGTATCTCGAAGGCGACGGCGTCACTTGGGGCGGCTCCTTCTGGATCGCGCAGAAGGACACCGCGACGAAGCCGGACGGTGGCGAGTGGCGGCTGGCGGTCAAGAAGGGCCGCGATGGGAAAGACGGCCTGGCAGGCGAGCGCGGCGAGAAGGGTCTTCCCGGGCCCGCTGGCCGTGACCTGACCCAGATCGGTGCGGATGGCTCCAAATGGTAGACCTCGTCACCCTCGAGCAGGTCAACTTGGCCCTGAAGCTGGACCTGACCCAGAGCGGCAGCCCGGCGGCGTTCACTGACGCACGCACGCCCGACGTCGAGCTTAAGATCACGCAGGCCCAGGACGCGACGGTCACTTTCTGGCCCGAGATGTGGCTGGAGCCCAGCGACAACGATGTCATCGAGATGATCGACCCATACCTCGAGGGCCTGCTCGTCGACGAAGGCGACCAGACTTCCGGCCGGTTCGCAGCTGTCTCGACGGCACCGTTCGTGATCGAGGAAGGCTGACCGATGGCGATGCACGCCGATATGGTCACGGCCCTCCGCGCCGGCTGGAAGATCGTTCACCTCGTCACCGTCACGCTGCCCGACCACACTATCCGCTGGACACTGGAGCGCGGGTTCGTGAAGTGGGGTGGCCAGACCTACAAGGCCCGTGACCCGATCTATGGCGTGCTGGACGAGATCAGCGATATCACGGACGGGATCGACGACGACGCCTCTCCGGTGCAGATCACCATCACACCGCCTGACCTAACCTCTCTGGAGGCGCTGGCGGCGTCCGATGCTCAGGGCGGCTGGGTCACGGTCCATCTGGCGTGCAAGAATCCGTCGACGGGCCTGATCGTCGCCAACCCCTACCAGCTGCACCTCGGCGAGCTGGACCAGCCCCGCCTTCGCCCCGGCAAGTCCCGCAAGCTGGAATACGACATCATCACGGGCGAGGCCCGCGGTCTGCAGCCGAACGAGGAACAGCGCCAGACGGACGCCTTCCATCAGTTTATCTGGCCGGGCGAGTTGGGCAACGAGTACGCCACAGACGGCACCAAGCGGGTCTACTGGCGGGCCGACGAACCCAGAAACGCCATCGGGCTTTTGACCGGGCGGGGCAGTCGGGATGAAGACGACAAGGCGACGCAGTTCACCTACGAGCCGAACGCGCCCCTCTCCTTCCCTTTCGGCCGCTGCGCCTACGGCGGCGACATCCGGTATCGGGTCGGCTACGGGCCCACGAATCGCTGGCAGTCGGTGTTTGCGACCTGTGGCGCGTCAGGCCCTATCCAAGGGTTGGTCAGCGCTAGCTTTGACGATGAGGTGACCAGCTTCGACGGCAGCAACCGCGCCACGAACGGCTCGCACGCCGGGGAGATGTGGTTCAAGTTCTTGCCGGGCGACCAACCCTCGACGGCACTGACGTCGCCGACCGGGACCAACGCCCACTCCAGCCCTGCCCCAGGCTGGACCTCCGCACACAAACTCTCTGGCCGCCCGTGCTATGTCTGGACTGGCAAGGAAAACTCCAAGGAAAGCGAATACCGCGGCGGCATCCCGAAGCCCACGCTGACGCTGGAAGGCGTGTTCGGTCACGACCCGCGCGACGGCGGCAGCGTCCTCGGCATGCCCACGACATGGCCCTGGATCGAGGAAGGCTGCATTGCGGCCCTGAACTGGACGATTGGCCGGTGGGAAGGCTCTGACGGCGGCGGCGTGCCCAAGTACGGCGTCCCCTACGAGACCGTCGCTGTCGGCGGCATCGCGGCGCCGCTGGACACCATCGACGTGGAGGCCTTCACGGGCGCAGCCACGATTGCCGACACGAACGGCTGGACGATGGGCGGGGTCGCCTATTCGGACGAGGACAAGGTCGAGGTTCTGGAGGACATGCTCCGAGCCTCAGGCGCGGTGAGGTCTCGTCGATGCGGCATGATCAGCTGCGTCTCCTTCGGTGCGCCGGTGACAAGCGTTCTGACGGCCACGCAGGCCGACACAGCCGGCCAACCCACGATCTCGCTCGCGCCCTCCCGGCTCAACCGCAAGAATACCGGCATCCCAAGCTTCCTCAGCGAAGACAATCGGTGGGAAATGACGCCGATCGAGCCCGTCTCGAACCCGGCGTGGGTAACTGAGGACGGCGGCCGGCAGACCGAAGGCTTCGACTATCGTTTCGTCACTGATCCCGACCAAGTCGCGCAGCTCTGCTATCTGGAGATGGCCAATGCTCGGGAGCCTATTGAGGGCTCTTCGCCGTTCAAGCCGTGGATGATGCAGCTAGAGCCGGGCAACGCCTTCGATTGGGCCGAGCCTGAGTACCTCCTGAACGGAACCAAGGTGCGGGTTCGCAAACGGACGTGGTCGCCCATGGCCTGCGTGGCGAAGATGGACTTCCGTCAGGAGACCGACGCGAAGTATGTGGACGCGTTCATCCAGACCGGAACAGCCCCGCCCGTCAGCGCTCCAGACACGCCTCCCCCCCGCTACGGCGCCGCCCGGATCCCGACCCGTCGGACCACGTGGGACGAGACCGAATTGCTCGGCTACGTCACGAGCGCCACCAGTTCGACGATCTCGGTCATTGAGCACAAGGCGTGGTTCGATGGTGCCCCGCCTGAAGAGTTTGAGGCGGCGGTCATCAGTTCAGGAATCAGTGCCTCCACCACCTACGGCGTATTCGTGCGCGACGGGGACAACTACGAAGCCGAGCCGTCACCGGCGCTTGCGCACCTGAACTCAGATGCTTGGGTCTTCGTCGGCTGGCAAACGACGCCTGACGGTGGTGGCTCGTACCCGCCGCCCGAAGAGCCGCCTCCCGGTTCCGGTGGGATCGGCGACATCCCAATGTATGAACTGCCGGCATAAAGGCCACGCGCATGATCAAGCCTGGACAGGCCACGCTGGAAGCCCAGCGGTGGGCCCCGTTTGTCGACGTCACAGCCTTCGAAGGGTTCGACTTCTCGGCGGCGACCTTCGCCATGCACGTTCGCCAGTATCGGGACGCGCCGGGCGATCCGCTGATCTCTCTGACCAACGCAATCTCCAGCGCACAAGGCGTCTCGGTGAGCGTGGCGACGGTCGAGGTTGACGGCGTCGATACCCTCGTCTCGTCGGTCCAGATCAGGATCAACGAGACGACCCTTGAGGCGCTGCTGCTGAACGCGGCCGGCGCGGGCAAAGACATCCCCCTCGTCTACGACCTCCACATCACCAGCACCGGTCTCGGCAAGATCCGCTGGATGGAGGGCGACTTCATCATCCGCGCCGGAGCGACGCAAAATGGCTGATCGTGTTCTCCGGGTCATCGACAATCAGGTTCGGGTGTCCGTCGCCGGCGGCCCTCTGGTGGCCGCCCTCGCCGCCCAGGCCGCTCTGCCGTTCGCTGAGCGGGCAGAGGCCGCCCTTGCGGAAATCGAGGACCTCGCCAGCGGAGCCCCCGACGCTCCGTCTATCCTGAACAAGCTGAACCTGAACGGGAGCAACGTCGCTGGAAACGCGGCGGCGCTCCGCACGGCGATTGGCGCGGATCTCCCGAGCAGCATCATCCTCTCGTCGGAGGAAACCCTACTCGAGAGGATTGATACCGGGCCGATCGACCTTCTGGGCTACATCCCGCGCTCAATCCGGAACAACATCGTTACAGGCGCGAGCACGCCCATTGTGACCAGTTATGTGCACGACGCCGTGGCCGACGCTATCGCGTCAGGGCGCGGCCTCTATTGGCCCACCACGATCAGCCCGATCCGTATTGATGAGGAAATCAATGTAACCGGCCCCCTCTCGGTGTTTGGCGATGGGCGAGAGCGTTCAAAGCTGATTTGCGACGGATGTAACGGCTTCGTCGTGGCCGCTGGTGTGGACTTCGTCGACGTCCGCGACATGTCTATTGCCCACATCACCCGATATGCCACCACGCCGAACGCTTTTGCCGCCATTCGCGTCAATGGCACCTCGTCGGGCCTGTCCTACTGGAGCGCCTTCCAGGGCCTGCTGATCGACGGCTTCGAGCGCGCGTTTGATCTGGCGTGGGTTAGCAACTGCTACATCGCCGACGTCAAAGCGCCGTTCGTGCACAAGTTCATCCGCGGCACCGGCACCGGCGTAAACAACTGGGCGATCGGAAACTGGGCTGAGGCCCAAAGCGAGAGCGGGTCTGTCGGTCTCCACATGGGAGACGGCCTCTACGCCATCGAGGGTTGGAACTTCATCTCGAATTTGGTTTCCCAGTTCGAAACTGGGGGTCAGTTTACTGGTGCCGCCAACATGATCGTGTCGTCGAACATCATCGACTTTTTCGTTCTGGACGGCATCGTGACCGAGAGTTCCGCGGGCCATGGCACAACCTGCATGACTGTCACGGACAACTACATCGCCTGCAATGGTTTGGCCGGAAACTCAGGGGTCCGCCTAAGCAACGACACTGCAGCGGCGGCCGGCCAAGATCGAGGCAACACGATATCCGGCAATCAGATCCTAGCTTACACCGGAAAGCTATTGACCTACGGCATCCGTCAAGAGGGCGCTGAGGAACATAACAACCGGATCGTCGGCAACGCTGTCACCGCCTCAAACGATTGCCGCCTGATTACCGGCACGGACACGATTGTCGCGAATAACCACTGGCTACAAGGCGGGTTCTCCACGCTCGTTGACGTAGCCTACACCAACAACATCGGCGACGTGGTCGCGGGTTCGGACCTGCTCTACTCGCTCAGCGGCACCCGGCGGACGCTCCACAAAACATCGGCGCCCGCAAGCGGAACGTACGCTCGCGGCGATGTCTGCTGGAGTCCCACCCCCTCGGCTGGCGGAAGCCCGGGCTGGGTATGCGTTGCGGCGGGTTCGCCAGGGACGTGGAAGGCAATGCCTGCGCTGGCCGCCTAAGCCACGGCGGCGCGCGCCTCTAGTTCATCAGCAAGCGCTAGAACGCGTTGCGACCTCTGTATCCGAGCGATTGCGGGGGCGCCGCTACACATCATCCACGGTGGAAGATCGCGACTGACAACGGAGTGGCAAAGGACAGCCGCTCCATCACCAATCGTAACCCCGGGCATGATCGAGCAACCGACGCCGATAGGCACATGCCTGCCGATGGTGACCGCCGCAACTTTCGGGTTCGTCATGCCTTCCGGCAGCGTTGAACTCGTCATCCAGCGTCCCGAGAAATCGTCGCTCGCCGACAGGACATGGCAACCGTGCGAGATACCGGTGTAGTTGCCGATCGTTACGCCGCCCCGGCACCCAATCACGACGCTGGTGTGAATGTGGACGTAGCGTCCAATGACCAGCGAACCCGCACCGCTAGCCGCGATCGTGCAGAACCCGTCGATGCGGCAGTGGTCGCCCAGGTCGATGTTCTCAAGTCCGATGATCGTGCAGTTCTTCGCGACCCGAACACCATCGCCAACGCTTCGGAAGCCCATGGCCCGAAGCTCATCACTGCCGAAGTAACCGGGGCTGAATGGGTTCTCCATCCGCGAATTAGCCCACGGCTCGACTCCGAGGGCAACCGAAAAACATCGGTCTCATTTCGGGCCCCGCCCATATTGCAGGAGCCGCCAGTGTCAGCAGGCGAGATGACCACATGACCGTGCACGTCAGCTTCAAGGAGACCTTCCCCCTACGCGTCCCGGAGTGGATCGCCGCCGGCATGATGGCCGATTGGGGCCGCAAGCTTCTGGCCTTCCCGGACATCTTCGCGGGTACGCCTGCTTTCGGGGCCATGGAAGCGATCATGCCTCAATGGGCATGGGGGTCGCTCGCCGCGCCGAGGCGCTGATCAAGCTCTTCGGCCGGCATCGGATCAGCGTTGCCGACGCCTACAAGTTCGGGCGGACGAAGGATCATCCGGCCCACCAGAACGCGCTGGCCAATATCCTCTATGGCGGTGCCTGGGGGAGGACGAACCTCGGCAACACCGAGCCCGGTGACGGCTGGCGGTATCGAGGCGGCGGGGTCAAGCAGATCACCGGCCGGGCCAACTATCGCGAGGCCGGGCACGAGGACGACCCTGAGACCCTCCGGACGGACGTGAACGCCTCCGCAAAGGCCGCTGCCAACTTCTTCGTCAAACACGGCTGCGTCGCGCCAGCGATGAAAGACGACGTGCCGGCCGTGACCAAGCGCGTGAACGGCGGCCAGATCGGATTGGCGCAGCGCATCAAAGCAACCGAGGCAGCAAAGAAGGTCGTCGGACTATGAACCCCTTCCGCACCTTCTCGCGCCTCGCCGTCTTCCTGATGGCGTTCCTGATCATCGGCCTGCTGGCCATGGGCTGGTGGGTCATCACAGCGCCGGGGCGAGAGAGCGCGGCCAAGGCAGGTCAGGTCATCGCTCAGGGCCAGACTGCCGCCGGCCGCGACGCCGTAGGGATCACCGCTGCTGACGCCAAGGCAGACGCGGCCACAGCCAACATCAACCGGGAGAACGAGAATGACATCCGCAACGCGCCGGGCGCTGACGCCCGTGTCGATCCTGCCCTTGCTGCTGCTGGGCGCCGCGGGCTGTGCCGGTACGAAGCCTATCGTAATCGCCCCGAGTGCCTGTAGCACGCTCGTCCCCGCGGATATGATCGCTCCGACGCCCGGAGCCGAGCCCTACGGCTCCAGCCCCTCCGCTGGTGATCTAGTGGCCTTCGGGGACGGGCAGACGGCGGCGCTGGACGCGGCGAACCGGGACAAGAGTAACGCCCACAAGATCGTGACGGCCTGCGAGGCCCGGGACGCGGCGTCCGTCCGAGAGATCACGCGGCCCTGGTATCGACGATTGCTGCCCGGCTAGAAAAACGCGGCCCGCCCTGGCGAAGGGGAACCAACACCAGAGCGGACCGCATAACCGGGGCCACACCCTCGGTCGTGATCACGCTAGGCGGTGCTTGCCGATCTGCAAGCGTCCTAGCCTGTCACGCGAATAACCGCGCCCCATGAGGCGTTGAGGCCCTCGTTCCTTCGGGAGCGGGGGCCTTTTCTGCGCTCAGCACTTGAGGTGATCGTTCAGGCCGGCCTTGTCACGCGCATGCATGAGCCACGCGAAGTCTTGCTGCACCGACATAGGAAGCACGCTGACTACCGGGGTGTCGTGGTTGTCGCGGGCCACAAAGTAGGGCTTCGCCCAAGGCAGCCAAAGCACCTGATCCAGGTCGAACCGCGTGGCCTGCGGGAGCCGACATATCAGGCGGGTCCCATAGTTCTCGATGGAGAAATCGTAGGGGCGATTGTCAGATTTGAGCTTCGACGTTCCGTAGATCACCCGCACGACGTGGCGCTGCTCAGGGGGATTGTCGGCGAACCTGACTGAAAGAACCAGCGCGGGGCGGTTCTTCGGGCCGGGCTTCTTAGGAGCGATATGGTCGGGAAAAGCGCACCATACGATGCTGAGAGGGGCGGGAATCGTCCCTGGCCCCCACCAGTCGAGTTCTACCTCACCAGCGGAACTCATGCACCAACGGCCCCATAGCGGCTTCGTCCTGCGTGCAGACAGCGCGCAGAGCGATCAGTTGCTCGTTGGTGATTTCGTCGCAGTAGTCGGCGGCTTGCGGTTCCGGCATGGCCAGTGCGGCGTTGCCGTCTGGTTGGGGGTGGCGCATCGACTTCGTGCCCTCAGTTACATCGTTTTTCATAATGCCAGTCTACGCTGGCTTGTTGTTCCCGCCGGGGCGGAAACGAGGCGGGGACTTAAACCGTTCCCCCTGAGAGTCAACCTGAGCATATGCGCGGGCCGTCTCCTAGTGACTTTATAGCACAGGTTCTTACTGCTTTGGACTTAAGGATCGTTAATCAGCCGACACCAAACCGCTCCGCCCTCACCGCGGCCATTACCTCGGCCGGATCGTTCGCCGGGTCCATCCAGACCCCGAAGTCGTCAGGCTCGAGGATCACCGGCGCCCGGGTGTGATAGTCGGTCAGCATCCCCTCTGACGGCCCGGTCAGGATCGTGAAGCTGGTCACCTCGCCGGCGTCCGTCGTGGTTGCCTTGTCCCAGATGCCTGCGAACCAGATGATCCCGTCGTCGGCCCGGCGGAAGGTGTGCTTTGTCTTGGAGCCCTTCTCGCCGGTCCACTCGTACCAGGCTGAGGCCGGGACGACGCAGCGCCGCCGGGCGAAGGCCCCTTTGAACGTCGAAGCGGTCGCCACCCCCTCGCACCGGGCATTGAAGGTGGTCATCTTCCAGCCGTCGTTCGCGCCCTTCACAGTGTCCTTGAGCGGCTTTCCCGAGCGCCAGTAGGGCACGAGGCCCCAGCGGCCCTTCTCGACTACCCAATCGCCGTCCTCCAGCCTTGCGAAGGCTTGTGAGGTGGTGGGCCGCACGTCGTCGTTAGGCTCAAGGTTCAGAGGGGCGGTTCGGACGTTCGTGAAGCCCGAAAGCTGGCGGTGGATGTCAGCCCACGTCAAGTGCGAGGTGTCGAAGCGGCCGCACATGTTCAGTCTTCACCCGCCATGCGACACGCGATCGGATCAGCGAGCGAGGCGATGACCTCCAGATCAAAGGCGTCCAGCGCGGCGCGCTCCTCGGCTAACACCCGAGGCTGGTTCGGGCGGTAGGTCTTCAGGACGTAGTGCTGAGACTGCAGCTTGCCCTGCGCCGACAGCGTCTCCACCCGCTCAAGGCGGACCCCTGCCTTCGACTGGACCAATGTCTTGCGGATCGGCATGGGCGGAACCTGACACACCGTTCCGCCATTGTGGAGTCGGTGCCGGCCGCGGGGCGGTGGCCCGGCAGTATGCGCCGCCCCATTCCATCATCGACCCATGCTCAGGCCCCCGCTTCCCGGCGGGGGTCTTTCGCGTTTCACCGCTTCGCCGTCATCGCGACGGCTGCGAGCGCTCCGGGCGGGTCAAGGTAGAACGTCACCCTCCCCGGACAGCCGACACACCGACATTGCGGCTTCGCGCCCCACAGGCTCCGGCTGGGCCCGACCAGCTGGGCGACCCGCTCTAGGTCGACCTTGAGCCGGACATTGCACAGGTCACAGTCAGCATAGACCGGCCAGCCGTTGGACAGGACCTGACGCAGGCTCGCGCTTGCGGTCCTCCAGTCGTCGTCGGTGTAGGCGGAATAGTTACGGCGTCCCATCAGAGGCCAAGCGCCGCGCGCTCACCCTTGTTGGGCAGCCCCCGCAGGTGGTCCGCGACATCCCCGAGCGTCACGCCTGTCCCGGCCAGCCATGCGGACAGCCTGCGCGCGGCCATGATGGGCTTCGTGTCCCACTCCGACGCTGAGAAGCCGGACGCACCAGGGTCGATGACTTTATGAAGAGCGTAACGGCTCGCGCCGCAATCCTGGCACCGAAGCGCCCGCGCCCATTCAATCTGCGGGGCCAACAGACCGCGGGGCCAACGGCGGCATATCTCCTGCCCCCCAACCCATCGCTCATGCCAGCAACCGCAGCACAGGACCCAAAGCCCGGCGCCGGAAACGGGAAGATCGCCCATCACTCCACTGGTCCCATCACGGAAGTCGGGAAAAGCGTCGTCCGACATCGCCTGCCAGCGTGCCTTTGATCGGTCGGTGATGACGAACACCATCTCAATGCGCCGTCGGCGTGATCCCCAGCCGCCTCATTTCAAGGTTCGCAGCCATCATCTCGATGGACCCCGGCGCCGCGGCCTCGATCTCGCGAAGGATGGCCCGCACCCCTGCCCGGCCGTCGGCGCTGTCGATCTCTATGCCCTCGATCAGCTTCATCAGGAGGGCGGCTTTGGCGGGATCAGTGGTCATGACGCTCTCGTAGGCAACTGGATGACTTGGCCGGCGCGACCGGTGCAGAAGTCCGCCCAAGCGTCCATCAGGGCCCGGCGCTTCTCCAGCGCGGTGTTTCGCCGGTAGGCCTGCTCGGCTTTGTCCCCGACACGGTGCGAAAGGGCCTCTTCCATCGTCTCGCGGGCAAAGCCTGTGCAGTCGCCGGCCCAATCCCGGAAGCTGGAGCGGAAGCCGTGGACGGTCGGGCCTACGACCTTGTTGACCTTCATCACCTTGGCCAGCGCTGCGTCGCAGAGTTCGCCGTTCCAGCCGCCGAAGATCAGGCCCGACCGAACAGATACGGGAATCGTGTCGAGAAGCTCCAGCGCGGCGCGGGACAAGGGCTCCCGGTGTTCGCGGTTGCCCTTCATTCGCTCCGCCGGGATGATCCAGGTCTCGCCCTTGATCTCTTCCCACCTTGCCCCGCGGACCTCGTTCGATCGCTTGGCCGTCAGGATCAGGAAGCGAAGCGCCAGCGCGGAGACGCTCTTTCGACCGGCCAGCACCGACACGAAGGCCGGGACCTCACCATAGGGCATAGCCTCGAAGTGCTCCTTGTTGCGCTCCGCTTTAGGCAGCAGGGCGGACAGGTGCCCCTTCCAGCGTGCGGGGTTCTCGCCCGATCGGAGGCCTCGCACCTTCGCGGCATCGAGGACGCGCTCCACACGGGACCGGACGCGCGTCGCTGTCTCGGCCTTGGTGGACCAGATCGGCTTCAGAGCCTCCAACACCATCTCTGTGTCGACGTTGGAGACGTCAGCCCGCCAGATCGCCGACGCGTGCTGGGTCAGAGACGCTTCCCACTGATCCCGCTGCTTCGGCGACTTCCAGCTGGGCTCCAGAGTGTCCATCAAATCGTTGGCCACTGCGGAGAACAGGCGCGACGCCGGCGGGATGAGCGACACCCGACGGGCTTCAATCGGGTCGAGCCCATCCTTGAGTACTGTCCGGCAGGCGTCAGCGGCCGCTCGCGCCTCAGCCAGGCCGATGTCGGACAGAGAGCCTAGGCCCATTTCCCGGCGCCGGCCCCTGTAGTGATAGATCCAGACCCAACGCCGGGCCGCGGTCTGGTCGATGCGCAGATACAGACCGGCGCCATCGGCGTGCAGGCCGGGCTCCTTCAGGGCTGCGACGCCCCGCGCTGTGAGTCTGTTTGTCGTCCGCGCCAATCTGGCCTCCGTGAACAGAAGTAGAACATAGCCCTACGTCACAAATGGTCGCCACCCTAAGCCCGCCCTAAGTTCCGCCCTAAGGCGAGACGTTGGCTTGCTGCGGACGCGGACGGACTAGAACGGACTAAAAGCCCGCCCCGAAAGGGGTTTGCGTGATTTGCTGTGTCGAACCCTGGGTACCCCTTACAGGGTACGACGATTTAGCAAACCGTTGCCTTCAGCCACTCGGCCACGTCTCCGGCAGGCGGCGTGATTAGCCGAGCCCGAGGGCGGACGCAACGGGGGACGCGACGCCTCGTGCGTTAACGGGACAGTGAGAGCGGACGTGCAAGGTGTCCGGGAACTCGCCGCGAGCCCCATGACCGAAGCCGCAACACGCCGCCAATCGTTCGACGCCGACCCGTCGGGCCCGGAAGGCCTGAACGCGTCCGCGCTTCAGGCGCTGGCGGCGTCCACTGTCGTCGAGGCGCCGCAGGCCGAGGGCGCCGCGCGGCGGGGCCCGTTCCGGCCCGACGTATGGCGCAACGCGCGCCAGAGACACGCCTCGCGGCTGGCAGCGCATTATTTCCGTTCGCTGGACGTGTTGGCCGTGACGGGCGTCACCCTGTTGTGCGCCTGGACCGCCGCATCGGGCCCGTTGCTCCATGCACCGATGTCGCAGATTCTGCCGTTCGCCCTCGGCGCCGTGACAATTCTTGGCCTGTTGAGGTCGCTGGGCAGGTACCGGTTCGTGCGCGGCCAGCAGACGTTGCTGCATCTGGCGTCGGTGGCCGGGATCGTCGCCGCCGGCGCGATCGTCGCCATGGCGACCGGCTGGGCGCTGCAGGGCGCCGGGGCCCAGTGGGCGGCCTGGCTGGTCTGGGCCGGTCTGGTGATGATCACGCTGAACGCCCTGCACATGGGATGGAGCGACATCGTCGCGCGATGGCGTGCGTCAGGAGCCCTGACGCCGAATATCGTGCTGGTCGGAGCGACGCGGCATGCCGAGGCCCTGATCCGCGAGGCGCTGAAGCGGCGCGATCTGAACGTGCTGGGCATCTTCGACGACCGGCTGGCGCGCAGCCCGCGGGCGATCGAGGGCGTGCCGGTGCTGGGCACCGCCGACGACCTTCTGACCCACAAGATGACGCCCTATGTCGACCGCATCGTGCTGGCCATCGACCCGAAGGCCGAGGCGCGGGTGCGGGATCTGACGGCGCGGTTGCGCACCCTCCCAAATGAGGTCAGCCTTGTCGTCGAACCCAAGGATGAGGCCGAGACCCGCACCGCCCTGAACCGTCTCGCGGCGGCGCCGCTGGCGGACGTGCAAGGCCCCGTCGACGACGACCGTCGCGCCTTCAACAAGCGGCTTCAGGACATCACCCTCGGCCTGACGGCGACGGTTCTGCTGTCGCCGGTGATGGCCGCCGTCGCGCTGGCGATCCGTATGGACAGCCCCGGCCCGATCTTCTTCCGTCAGCGCCGGCACGGCTTCAACCACGAGGAAATCGTGGTGTGGAAATTCCGCTCGATGAAGCAGGAGTCCGCCGACGCCACCGCCAGCCGGCAGGTCACCCACGACGACGACCGCGTCACCCGCATCGGCAAATTCATCCGCAAGACCAGCCTCGACGAACTGCCCCAGCTGCTGAACGTGATCACCGGCGAAATGTCGCTGGTCGGCCCTCGCCCGCACGCCATCGGCATGAAGACCGGCCATATCGAGAGCGCCCGTCTGGTGGCCGAATACGCCCATCGCCATCGCATCAAGCCGGGCATGACCGGCTGGGCCGCGGTCAACGGCTCGCGCGGACCGTTGCATACGGCACAGGACGTGCGCCGCCGGGTGCAGCTGGACATCGACTATGTCGAGAACCAGTCGTTCTGGCTGGACATGTGGATCATGGCGGTGACCCTGCCGGTGCTGCTGGGCGACCGCGCGGCGGTACGCTGATGTTCTGGCGCGGCGTCTGGGGCTATCTGCCCGCCAATATCGTGCAGGGCGTGGTCGGCTTTCTGGCCATCATCCTGTTCACCCGACTGCTGAGCGCCGAGGAATTCGGCCGCTACGCCCTCGCCTTCTCGGTCATGACGCTGGCCCATGTGGCGGTGTTCAGCTGGCTGGAGGCGGCCATGGCCCGGTTCTGGGCGGCCCAGTCGCCCGGCGCCCAGACCTGGGGGCATTTCGCCAGCCTGTACCGCACGGCCTTCGCCCTGAGCGCGGGCTTCATCGTGATCGCGGGCGTGGCGGTCTGGCTGTTTCCGTTCGATCCCCTGTTCAAGCTGGCGCTGGCGGCGGGTCTGGCCGGAGCTCCGGCGCGCTGTCTGGTCAAACTGGGGCAGGAGCGGTTCCGCGCCGCCGGAGAGGTCGGCAAGGCGGCGGGTCTTGATATGGCGGTCGCGATCGGCGGTCTGGCCATCGGCGTCGGTTTCGCCCTGATCGGCGCGGGCGGCGCTGCTCCCCTGCTGGGGCTGGGTCTGGCCCCTCTGGCCGCCCTGCCCTTCGTCCTGCCGGGCGAGATGAAACAGGCCCGTGGCGGCGCTTTCGAGCCTGACCGGGTGCGCGCCTATGCCCTGTACGGCTATCCCATCGCGGCCTCGCTGGCGCTGACGGTGGTGCTGTCCTCGACCGACCGCTTCCTGCTCGCCCTGTTTATGGATGAGGCGGCGGTGGGCGCCTATCACGCCAGCTATTCGATCGCGAACCGCACCCTCGACGTCCTGTTCCTGTGGCTGGGCTCGGCCGGACAGCCGGCGCTTGTCATGGCGCTGGAGCGTGGCGGGCTGGAGCGGCTGAAGGAGGCGGCGCGGGAGCAGCTGTCGACCTTCCTGCTGATCGGCCTGCCGGCGGCGGTGGGGGTGGCGCTGGTGGCGCGGCCGCTGGCCGAGTTGCTGATCGGCGAAGAGCTGCGAGCGGCGGCGGCGGGCGTGACGCCGTGGATCGCCCTGTCGGCCCTGCTGTTCGGGCTGACGGCCTACTATTTCGGACAGGCCTTCACCCTCGGCAAGAAGACGAAGCGCCTGCTGGTCGCCATGGCGATTCCTGCGGTGGCCAATGTGGTCCTGAACCTGATTCTCGTCCCGCGCTTCGGCCTGATGGGCGCGGCCTGGGCGACGGCGGCCAGCTTTGGCCTCGGCCTGATCGCGACCATGCTGATCGGCCGCCGCGTCGTGGCCCTGCCGATCCCGTGGGAGAGTCTGATGCGCTGCGCGGTGGCCACGGCCGTGATGGCGCTGGTGGTCGCGCGCCTGCCCGCCCTGGGCGGCCTCCCGGAACTGATGCTGGACGCCTCGGTCGGCGGGATCGTCTATGCGGCCGCCGCGCTGACCCTGAACGCGGCGGGGGTTCGCGACGTGGCCCTGCGGCTGCTTGCGCAGTTCCGCGCGCGGAAGGCGACGGCGTGAGCGCCCGGGCCGACATCCACGAGAACGCGGCATGGGCCGCCGCCCGTCCGGCGGTGTCCGTGCTCATGCCCTTCTTGCGCGACGACCCGACAGACCTGCTGGCGGCGCTCGAGACGGAAGCGGCTTCGCTCAGGGGAGCTGTCGAGGTCATCGTTCTGGACGACGGCACCGCCGACATAGCCCTGACGCAACGCCTGACGGCGCAGATCGACGCCATGGCCCTGCCCGTGCGTCTGATCACCCTGCCCGCCAATGAAGGCCGCGCCATCGGTCGCAACCGTCTGGCCGGGTCGGCGCGGGCGGGCTCGCTGCTGTTCCTCGACAGCGACATGCGGCCCGACCATCCGAACTTCCTGCGTGACTGGGCGGCGCTGGTGGCGAACAGCGATCCCGCGGTCGCCTTCGGCGGCTTCTCGCTGCTGCAGGCCCCGACCGACGCCCGCTTCCAGGTCCATCGTGCACTGGCGGCGAAGTCGGAGTGCGTGCCCTGCGCCGAGCGGGCGAAACAGCCCGAGAAATACGTCTACACCTCCAACCTTCTGGTCCGCCGCGACGTGTTCGAGTCCGAGGCCTTCGACCCCGGCTTCACCGGCTGGGGCTGGGAGGATGTGGAATGGGCCATGCGGGTGTCGCGCCGGTTCGCGGTCGTCCATGTCGACAATCCCGCGACGCACATGGGTCTGGACACGGTCGCGGCCCTCGCCGGCAAATATGAGCAGTCCGCGCCCAATTTCGGGCGGATGGTCCAGCGTCATCCCGAGGTGGTCGCGGCCTACCCCAGCTACAGGGTGGCGAAGTTGCTGAAACGGCTGCCCGGCCTGCACCTTTTGCGCCGGGGTCTGCGCGGCGGCGCCGAGGCGGACTGGCTGCCGGTGGCGACGCGGGCCTTCTCGCTACGCCTGTACCGGGCGGCCCTCTATGCGGATGCGGTGTGATGGCCGACGTCGCGATCATCGTCCCGACCCTGCGTCGGCCCGAGAGTCTGGAGCGGGCGCTGCGATCACTGTTCCAGCAGACGGGCGTGGCCGACCGCGTGTCCGGGATCGTGGTGGTCGACAATGACCCCGTCGGCTCCGCGAGGGCGCTGACAGACGCACTCAGCCCCTCCTCGCCTTGGCCGCTGATCTATCAGCATGCCCCGACGCCCGGCGTGGCCACGGCCCGCAATGCGGGTCTTTCGGCGACGGCCGCGCCACTGATCGCCTTCCTCGACGACGACGAGGCCGCGGAGCCGGCTTGGCTGGCCGCCCTGCTGAAAGCGCAGGAAGAGACAGGCGCCGACGCGGTGTTCGGCCCCATCACCGGCCGGGCGCCGGACGCAGAGCCGTGGCTGAAAGACTGGCTGGAGCGGTTCTTCGGCCGCGACGGACCCGAGCGGACCGGATTGATCGCCGAACCCTACGGTTGCGGCAACTCCCTGATGCTGCGGAGCACCGCCCTGCCCGGTGCGGCGCCGTTCAATGTCGCGGCAGATGAGGCGGGCGGCGAGGACGACGCCCTGTTCGCGGCGCTGGCCGCGCGTGGAGGCCGGTTCGGCTGGGCGGCGGACGCCCGGGTCGAGGAGTTCGCGCCGGCGCATCGCGCGACGCTGAAATACGCCCTCGCCCGCGCCTTCGCCTACGGCCAGGGGCCCAGCCAGACGGCGGCGGCGGCGAAGGACTGGCCGGGGGTCGGCCGCTGGATGCTGATCGGCGCGGCGCAGACGGTCGTCTGGGGCGCTGCGGCGGCCGTGCTGACCCTGATGGCCCGCTCTTCACGCGCCGGGATGTACGATCGCACCGCGCGCGGTCTGGGCAAGGTGTTCTGGATGCGGGGGTTCGAGCCGCATTTCTACGGCGCGCGGGAGCTGGCCCGGCTGGACGCGGCCTAGCCCGTCAGGCGCTTCAGAAAGGCCGGCGGCTTGTAGGTCGACCGATTGACCACGACCCCCGCCATCTTGCCGCCCACCGCCTCGATCTCGTCGCGCAGCATCAGCGGCTCGTTGGCGGCGGTGCTTTCGGCGGCCACGACCAGAACGGTTGAATCGACATAGGGCGCGAGCGTGATGGCCATGTCGCTGCGGTCGGCGGCCGGGGCGTCGATCACCACCGTATCGGCGTGTTTGCGCAGGGCGTCCCAGTAGCGGGCGTCGCCGACGGCTTCGGCGCGCTGGCCCGAGCGCAGATGCTCGGCCGCGAATTTCGTCACCCACAGCCGGCCACCGAGGCAGGGCCGCGCCACCAGCAGGCGCGCCGGGTGCACGGGCTTGCCCTCACGGTCCATCAGCCGGGGCGTGACGGCGAAGAAGATCGAGCCGTCCGGCGTGGCGATGGCGGCCTTGCCGAGGGCGCCGAACCGGTCCTCCTGGCCGGCCACGGCCTCCATCTGGCCCTGTTGCGACAGGTCGGCGTCGATCAGCCAGACGGGGCGGCGGGCGCGGACGGCGGCGAGGCGGGCGTATTCGCGGGCGACGGTCGAGACGCCTTCGCCCGAGTTGGCGGCGGCGATCTGCAGCACGCGACCGCGATGGCCGGGCGCCGGCCCCAGCGCGGCCCAGAGAGCCGCCATTTCTGATGTCAGATCGACCATCGAATCGCTACGCGCCCGGCTACAGGTCCCTACGCTACCATGGCTGGTGTAATTATCGGGCCGGCTTCATCGGCGCGACGGCCAGCACCGGCATTTCCAGCGTGCGGCCGGTCGAGGCCGGGGTGACGTACCCCTTGCGGGTGAAGATCCGCAGCAGGCCGGCGCACAGGGCGGTGAAGGCGGCGAACAGGAAGATGACGGCCAGCAGGGGCGCCTTCATGCTTGAACCGCGGGTGGGAGCCTCGGCGCGTTCAATGACCGTAACGTTGTCGGCGCCGGCCGCGACCAGGGCGCTGTCAGCGCGGGCGGCGCTCTCGCGCTGCTGGAAGTCGCGGATGTTGGCGGTCAGCACCTCGCGGTTGCCGGCCAGGTTGGCGTTCGTCGATTCCAGCCGGGTCAGCTGCGCCTGACGCGAGCGGATCTGGTCCAGCTGGTTGTTGGCGACGGCCAGTCGAGCGGCCAGACCGTCACGGTCGGCGGCGGCGGTGATGCGGGCGGTCTCGATCTCGGTGAAGATGACGCTCGGGCCTGTGCGGACCTCCTTGGCGCCCACCGTCGTGCCGGTGGCGACATAGGCCTGAAGGTCGGCGATCTGCTGCTCGATGTCCTTCACCGGCTGGGCGTCCGGGGTGTAGCGCGACAGAAGGGCCTCGCGCTGGGTGCGCAGCTGCAGGATCTGGTCCTGCGCCGAGATATTCAGGTCCTGCTGCAGCACCACCTCGGCGGGCTGCTGCGCCAGCTGGGCTTCGAGGGTCGCGACGCGCTGGCTGGCCTGATTGAGCTGGGCCCGCAGCGAGAGGGCCTCGGCGTAGGTCGTCTGATAGGTGGCGGCCAGGGTCGCCTTGGCGGTCGCGAAATCGCCGATGTCATTGGACTGCATGAAGGCGGCGTAGGCGTCGTCCGCCGTGGCCAGATCGTTTTCGAACGCCTCGCGCTGTTGGGACAGCGCCGGGGTGCTGCGGTCGCGGAAGACGACGCGGCGCTGGACCAGATACTGGTCGACCACGGCGTTCAGAACCTGTGCGGCGCGGACCGGATCGTCGCCCTTGTAGGACACCGAGATGATGGCGCTGCCCGCCGTGGTGCCGACCCCGAGACTGGCGTCCAGCACCTTGAGCGCCGAGGCTTCCTTCTCGGCGGCTGTGCCCGAGGCGTCCGGGCCCAGGACGATGTCGGCGCCGACGGCGCGAACGGCGCGACGCTTGACCTCGAGGCTGTTGAGGATAGCGGCTTCCGAGCGGGCGACGGCGTCGGCCTCCAGCGGCTGGCTGCGCTCGGTCGCGCCGACGCGGGGCTGGTAGACGTATTCCGAGCCGGCGCCGGCGTATACGCTGGCGGTGGCCGTGTAGGATTTCTTGAGCATCAACACGGCGGCCGCGCCGATCGCGAAGACGGCGAGGAAGATCACCACCATCAGCAGCAGTTCGCGGAACAGCAGGCCGACGACATCAAGGAAGCCGTAGCGCGGGCGGACTGTTGTGTAGGCCGTCGTACGCATGCGGGCGGACTGATTCCATCGAACAGGGCTGACCATGGAAGCCTTGGGCCAGCCGCGTTAACCACTGGTTACCCATAAGCAGTGACCCTGCCCTCAACGTCGCTTTCGGGATTGAGTCTCCATGTCCATTGACCGCCGCATGATGCTGCTAGGCCTTGTCGGGGTCGGCGGCGCCGCGATGGCCGGTTGCGCGGGCGACGCCGACGCGCGCCGGGTCGAGGTCGCGCCGGTCGGCGACCGCATCCAGATCGTGCCCAAGACGTCCTTCCGCGAGATCGGCTTCGCCGACTGGAGCGACGCCGAGCCGCAGTACATCCTCTATCCCGGCGACGAGATCGAGATCGCCACCCCGACCGCCGTCGAACTGACCCGCACACAGAAGATCGGGCCGGACGGCCGCATCTCCCTGCCGCTGGTCGGCCAGATCATGGCGGCCGACCGGACCATCGCCCAGCTGGAGGCCGACGCCTCGGAGGCCTACGCCAGCCAGCTGCGCCGACCGGTGGTGGAAGTGACGCTGAAGACCGCCGGCCCGATCCGGGTCTGGGTCGACGGCGAGGTGCGGCTGCCCGGCGTCTACGACATGAATGGCGACATCGACGCCTGGCAGGCCATCATCCAGGCCGGCGGCTTCCTGCCCTCGGCCAAGCGCGACCAGGTGGCGCTGGTGCGGCGTGGTCCGGGCGGCACCCGCATGCTGCGGGCGGTGGACCTGCGTCCCAATGACCGGGAGATCGTCGCCCTGCGCCGCGGCGACATCATCTATGTGCCGAAAACGGTGCTGGGCGAGGTGGCGGACTGGGTCAGCCAGTTCCGCGCCGCCCTGCCGATCGGGTTCAGCTATGCGATCGGCGGGCAGTATCAGAGCTTCTAGGTGCGCTAGCGCGAGCGACGCGGTCGCTCGCTGCTTGAGCGCGAAGACGCTTCAGGCCGCCAGCGACACCACGCCCGCGTCGATCCACCGACGAGCCGCCTTCTGGGCCTCGGCGATTTCGTCCTGCTCCATCTCCTGGCTCATCTCGCGACGATAGACGCGCGCTTCGATGCTGCCCTTCATGGCGGCGAGGTTGAAGATCATGTGGGCCGAGACACGGTCCATCGGGCAACCGCCCTGGCCGCTCGAATACATCATGCCAAGCCGGAACAGATCATCGCCGCTCATGTCGGCGCTGGGCAGGGGAAGGCCCTGCTCCTGATCGACTTCCGGCGCCATTTCTTGCGCGTTCATCACCGTCATCTCCCGGGTTCGGAGCCGTTCTGGCCCTGCCCTCTGACAACGATCAAATACCCGTGGTTTGAAGTTAAAGTTAACAGCGAAACGTCCCATAAGACGTTTCTGTAGAGCGGAAACGAATACTTTACCCGCGATTCAGATCTCTGAAATCTCTCGTAAATCTCCCGGTCACACCCTCTGACGAAAGGTCACCGCGCCCGCTGGCCGAACAGGACCTTGCGCGCCGCCTCGGCGGACTTGTCCGACGAGGCCAGATTTCCCCGCAGGGCCTCGCCCAGCGCCCGTCCGGCAATGACGCCGGGACGTTCGCCCACCCTCTCCATCCATGCCGAGAGGTTCGGAAACCCGGCCAGATCCTGTCCCTGAAGCTGCGGAAGGATCCACGGCCAGGCGGCCATGTCGGCGATGGAATAGGCCCCGGCCAAAAAGTCACGGTCGGCCAGTCTTCGGTCCAGAACGCCGTAAAGCCGGTGCGTTTCGTCGGTGTAGCGGCGGACTCCATAGGCGATCTGACGCTGATCCTTGATGATCGCGGGCGCATACTGGCGGAAATGATGGGTCTGGCCCGCCATCGGTCCGAGGCCCCCGACCTGCCAGAACAGCCACTGGTCCACCTCGGCCTTGCCGCGCAGGTCGTGCGGATAGAATTTGCCGGTCTTGGCACCGAGATACTGCAGGATGGCGCCGGACTCGAAGATCGACAGGGGCATGCCGTCCGGACCGTCGGGATCGACGATGGCGGGCATCCGTCCGTTCGGACTGATGGCCTGAAACGCCGGGGCGAACTGTTCGCCCGCGCCGATGTTCACCGGCTTCATCTCATAGGGCAGCCCCATCTCCTCAAGGGCGATGGAGACCTTCCAGCCGTTGGGCGTGGGCCAGTACCAGAGTTCGATCGGGCGGGTCATGAAAGCTCCTCGACAGCGGAATCTCAGGTGGGCGCTCTGCCGCGCCCGCACAACAGCGAACCTGACAACGATGTTCAGGGTCGGTTCATCCGCACAGGCAGAGCGTCAGCCCATGATTAACGGCGGTAAACCATTCCGCCCGCTGGAGAGACAACGATGAACCGCTTCACCAAGGCCGCCGTGCTGGGGCTGGTGCTGGCCACCGCCGCCCCGCTGGCCGCTGAAGCCCAGAGCCGGAACGACCGCCGCGAATACCGTCAGGACCGCCGGGATGACCGGCAGGACAACCGTCGCGAACGCCGGGACGATCGTCGCGACTGGCGCAACGGCGAATACGACAACCGCCGCGAATACCGGCAGGACCGCCGGGACGACCGCCGCGACTATCGCGCCGAGCGTCGCGACGACCGGCAGGACTACCGCCGCGACCAGCGCTGGGATCGGAACAATCGCGACTGGTGGCGCGGCCGGGACGACTTCCGCGACTATCGCGGCGCCCGCAACGGCTACTGGTACGCGCCGAGCTACGGCTACTATCGGGTCGAGCCGCGCTACTACAACCAACGCTGGACACGCGGCGGCTATCTGCCGTCGGCGTACCGCGGCTACTACGTCCGCGATCCTTACGCCTATGGCCTGCGTCCGGCGCCGCGCGGCTATCGCTACGTTCACGCCGGCAATGACATCGTCATGATCGCCATCGCCACCGGCCTGATCGCCAGCGTGCTGTCGGGCGCCTTCTAGGCCTCCGGCAGCCAACGGAAAGACGCCCCGCCGGATTTCGATCTGCGGGGCGTTTTTCTGTCCGAAGTTTAATGCGCCGACCTTGGCCGTTCAGTGATGGTTCATCGACAGGGCGCGACCTTTGCATCAAGCCGTCTGACAGGGACGTGCGGGGAAGAAAACGAGAATGAAACGCTCACTTATGATGGCCGCGGCCGTGGCGGCCTTCGCCGTGCCCGCAGCCGCGCCTCTCACGGCCCTGGCCCAGGACGGCGAACCGTCGGGAGGCCGCCGCGGGGCCGCCCGTCAGAACGGCGGCGAAGAGCGGGCTGCGGCCCGTGCGGAGGCGCGGGCCGAACGCCAGGCCGAAGCTCCGCAACAGGAACGGCCGGAGCGCCGCGAGGAACGCCCTGCTGAACGCCCCCAGCCGACCGAGAACCGCGAACAGCGGCAGGAGCAGCGGCAGGAACGCCGTGAAAACCGGCAGGAGACCGGCGGGACCGAACAGGCGCGTGATCCGAACCAGCCCCTCTTCCGCAACCTCCAGGACATCCGCGACGCCCGCGCCGCCGAGGACCGGCGGACCCGGCAGGAACAGCGTCAGGAGCGCCGCGAAAACCGCCCGGACGGAACCCGGCCTGAACAGCCCCGCGATCCGAACCAGCCGGTGTTCCGCAACCAGCAGGACATCCTGGACGCCCGCGCCCGCGAGGCTCGCGAGAACCGTCGGAATGGTCAGGACGGCCGCGGCGACCGCGACGGACGTCGTGATGGTCAGGATGGCCGCGGCGGACGCGGCGACGGCCGGAACGGTCAGGGCGACCGCGATGGCCGTCGTGACGGTCAGTGGGACGGCCGCAACGACAATCGCGGCGACCGCGACGGCGCCCGTCGGGACCGGAGCGAGTACCGGGAGTTCCGCCAGCGCTTCAACAGCGACTCGTGGCGGCGCGACTGGAACCGCAACCACCGGTCCGACTGGTGGCGTAACGACCGGCGTTTCCGCGGCTACAATGGCCTTCGCATCGGCTTCTATTTCGCGCCGGGCTACGGCTAACGACTGGCGCACCTACGGCCTCGGCTATCCGCCCGAGGGCACGCGCTGGGTGCTGGTGGACAACCACATCTATCTGATCGACGCCTACGACGGCTATATCATCCAGGTCATCTACGACGCCTGGAGCTGGTAGTTCGTCAGCCCACGGAACAAGCGCCGTCCGATCGCGAGATCGGGCGGCGTTTTCGTATGCGGACCAAGGTTGCGGCGGCGCGCGTGACGGGTCAGAACCGGCGCATGACCGACGCGGCGATCAGCGACAAGACACGCGGCGAGGAAGTCCCCTCTTCCCGCGCCCCGCAGCTGCACCTGTCCGAAGAGCTGATGGCGTCGCCCTCGCGCTTCTTCAATCGCGAAATCTCATGGCTGGCCTTCAACGGCCGGGTGCTGGAAGAGGCCGCCAATCCGGCCCACCCCCTGCTGGAGCGGCTGCGCTTCCTGTCGATCTCGGCCAATAACCTCGACGAGTTCTTCATGACCCGCGTGGCCGGCCTGAAAGGCCAGGTCCGCGAACGGGTTCGGGTGGTGTCGGCCGACGGCCTCACCCCGGCCGAACAGCTGGACAAGGTCAATGTCGCCGCCGGCGCCCTGATGGCCGAGCAGCAGCGCCGCTGGCGCAAGCTGCGCAAGGAGCTGACCGCCGCCGGGATCGAGGTGGTCGACGCCGACAAGATCACCAAGACCGAGCGTGAGCGGCTGGAGCCGGAGTTCCTCAACCAGCTGTTCGCCGTGCTGACGCCGATGGCGATCGATCCGGCCCACCCCTTCCCCTTCCTGCCCAATCTCGGCTTCTCGCTGGGGCTGAAGCTGAAGCGTCGCTCGGACAACCGCACCCTCTATGCGCTGGTGCCCGTGCCGACGCAGGTGAAGCGGTTCTGGCCGCTCGCGACAGACGGCCGCTCTACCCCCGGCCGGAAGCGCTACATCAGCCTTGAAAATCTGCTGACCCTGTTCATCGACCACCTGTTCCCCGGCTGCGACGTGCTGGAGCGCGGGGTCTTCCGCCTGATCCGCGACAGCGACATCGAGATCGAGGAAGAGGCCGAGGATCTGGTCATGGAGTTCGAGGAGGCGCTGAAGCAGCGTCGTCTGGGCTCGGTCGTACGGATCAAGATCGAGGCGTCCATGCCGGACGACCTCCGCAACTTCATCACCAACGAACTGGACGCCGCGCCGCAGGACACCGTCCTGATCGCCGGCATGCTGGGTCTGGCCCAGGTCGCCGACCTGATCCCGTCCGGCCACCCCGACCTGAAGTTCAAGGGCTACGAACCCCGCTATCCCGAGCGGGTGCGCGACAACGGCGGCGACATCTTCGCGGCGGTCCGCGAGAAGGACATGCTGATCCACCACCCGTTCGAGAGCTTCGACGTGGTGGTCCAGTTCCTGCGTCAGGCCGCGCGCGACCCCAACGTCATCGCCATCAAACAGACGCTGTACCGCACCTCCAAGGACAGCCCCATCGTCGCCGCCCTGATCGAGGCGGCCGAAAACGGCAAGAACGTCACCGCCCTGGTCGAGATCAAGGCGCGCTTCGACGAGGAGGCCAACCTGCGCTGGGCCCGGGCCATGGAGCGGGCCGGCGTCCACGTCGTCTTTGGCTTCGTCGAATGGAAGACCCACGCGAAGCTCAGCGTCGTCGTGCGGCGCGAGGGCGAGGCGCTACGCACCTACTGCCACTTCGGCACAGGCAACTACCATCCGGTCACCGCACGGGTTTACACGGACCTGAGCCTGTTCAGCTGCGACCCGATGCTGGGCCGCGACGCCTCGCGGGTGTTCAACTACATCACTGGCTACGCCCAGCCCGACGAGCTAGAGGCGCTGGTTGTCTCGCCGCTGAACATGAAGACCACGCTGATCGACCTGATCGGCAAGGAGATGACGGCGGCGGCGCAAGGCAAGCCAGCGGCCATCTGGGCCAAGATGAACTCGCTGGTCGATCCCGAGGTCATCGACGCCCTGTACCGCGCCAGCCAGTGGGGCGTGCGGATCGAACTGATCATCCGCGGCATCTGTTGCCTGCGCCCCGGCGTGCCGGGCCTGAGCGAGAATATCCGGGTCAAGTCGATCGTCGGCCGCTTCCTCGAGCACGCCCGCATCGTCGCCTTCGCCAGCGGCCACAACCTGCCGCACAACAAGGCCAAGGTGTTCATCTCGTCCGCTGACTGGATGAACCGGAACCTTGATCGCCGGGTCGAGCTTATGACCCCCGTGCTGAACGCGACCGTCCACGACCAGGTGCTGGACCAGATCATGGTCGCCAATCTGAAGGACGACGCCCAGAGCTGGGTGCTGGCGCCCGACGGCGCCTATCAGCGGGTCCAGCCCGCCGACCCGGAACGGCCGTTCTCGGCCCACAAATACTTCATGACCAATCCCAGCCTCTCGGGCCGCGGCCGCAAGGTGAAAACCCTGCCCGGCCAGCTTTCCTACGAGCCCTCGCGGAAGAAACGCTGATGCCCGAGGCCCTGCTGTCGGCCATCGGCGCGCCGCGCGACGTGGCGGCGATCGACATCGGATCCAACTCGGTGCGCCTCGTGCTGTACCGGCTGGAGGGTCGGGCCATCTGGACGGTGTTCAACGAAAAGGTTCTGGCCGGTCTCGGGCGGGAACTGGCGGCGACGGGCAAGCTGTCCGTAGAGGGCTCGGTCCAGGCGCTGACGGCTCTGAAACGGTTCGCGGCGGTCATCGAGGGCGTGCGGCCGGCGCTGGTGTTTGTTGCGGCGACGGCGGCAGTCCGCGAAGCCGCGGACGGTCAGGAATTCTGCGACAGGGTGGCGGCCGAAACGGGGCTGAAAATCCGGGTCCTGTCGGGCGAGGAAGAGGCCCGCTATGCAGCCCTCGGCGTGCTGGCCGGCATTCCGGACGCCGACGGCGTGGCGGGCGATCTGGGCGGTTCCAGCCTTGAGCTGGTGCGACTGGCTGGCGGCACGGTCGAGCGCGGGGTGACCCTGCCGCTGGGGCCCTTCTCCTTCGCCGACGAAGGCCCGTTCGACGCCGACCGGCTGCGCAAGGCGATCGGCAAGCGGCTGGAAGCCGCGGCCGATTTCAGGGCCGACACGCTTTACGCCGTCGGCGGGGCATGGCGGACGCTGGCGCAGGTGCACATGGAGATGAACGGCTATCCGCTGCGCATCGTGCACCAGTACACGATGTCCGCAGATGAGATGCTGGCGACCGCCGGCCTCATCGCGCGCGCCTCGAAGGCGGCGCTGGAGAAGTGGCCGGGCGTGTCGAAGAAGCGCTCCGAGACCCTGCCACATGCCGCGCTGGTGCTGGAGGGGCTGGTCCAGAGGTTGGGCCTGAAACGCGTCGTCGTCTCCGCCTGGGGCGTGCGCGAAGGCCTGCTGTATGAGGCGCTCGAACCCGACATCGCCGCGGCCGATCCCCTGCTGGCGGGTTCGTCGGCCCTGGGCGCGCGTCAGGGCATTTCACCGACCCTGCCCGGCGCGCTGAAGGGCTGGATCGCCCCGCTGCTGGCGGCCATGCCCGTGACCTTCGACAAGGCCCGTGACGACGTGCTGGCTGACGCCGCCTGCCGTCTGGCCGACCTCGGCGCCCGACTGCATCCGGACCACCGCGTCGAACTGTCGTTCGATCAGGTGCTCCGTGCCCCGGTGCCGGGCCAGACCCATGCCGAGCGCGCGTACCTCGCTGTAGCGGTTAACGCCCGATACGGGGGACCCGTGTCGACGCCGGAGCCGAAGACGGTGGCGCGACTCCTGACCGAGGAACAGCTGGCGGGCGCGCGGACGCTGGGGCTGGCGATCCGGCTGGCCTGCGACCTGTCCGGGCGCGCGCCGCAACTGCTGGCCAACGCCCGCGCCGATGTGAGGAACGGCACGCTGGTGCTGACCGCCTCCGACGGCTACGCCGACGTCCTGCTGGGCGAACAGACTCGCCGACGCGGCAAGGCCCTGGCCGAGGCGATGGGGCTGAAGCTGGATATCAGAAACGGCGGCTGAACGGCCGTCAGTCGCCCATCCACCAGCGCAGTTTGACATCGCGAACCGTCAGGGCGCCGACAGTCAGGGTCCCGGTCACCACCACGCCCTCGTCCCCGAGATTGCGGCGCGCGGTCGCCAGCGCGCCCTGATCGATCCGGCCCTCGAAACGCACGGCGCCTGTATCGGGCGAGGTTCCCTCAAACTCGATGCGATCGTCGGAGACGGCGTAGCGCGTCGAATGGATCCGGACCATGAGGCTGTGGACCTCGCCCTGTTCGGTCTCGATCATCGGGCTGGAGCCGTGTGAGAACTCCACCATCACCGGCGAATAGGTGGCGTCCGGGTTCGTGCCCGTCCACGACCGGAACTCGGCTGACTGGCCGACAAAGACATGGTCCAGCTTCCACTTGCCGATCCGGACCTCGCTCACCGGCTTGTAGAAGCCGGACAGGTCCGATGTCGCGGAATAGCCGAAAGCGTTCGCCGCCGGCGCATCGGCCGGTTCGACTGGCCGGTCGCAGGCCGCGGCGGCGAGCACGGCGAAGACGACGACCAGAGTTCTGATGCGCATGGAATCCTCCACCCGCACACCGACCACGCGCCGCCTCCGCTGTCGAGGCTTAGCGGTCCAGCCCTGAGTCCAGCGCCCGGAACGAGGCGATCGACAGCTCGGTCGCGCTGATGAAGACCGAGGGCGTGATCCGCTCGAAATCATCCGACGGGCGGTGATAGTCCGGGTGGTAGTTCACGCCCAGGTACAGGAACGGCACCTGCGCCTTGTAGAAGGCGGCGTGATCGGACGACTCGACCCAGTTATCCTCGCCCGTGTCCTGCGGCGTGTCCTTGCCAAAGGCGAGGGCCACCGCGCCGTTGGCCGGAAGCGCCTCCAGAATGGGGCGGAAGGCCGGGTTCTGATAGGTGCCGGTGACCCACAGCTTGCCGTCGGTTTCGGCACGGGCGGTCATGTCGAAATTCAGGTTCATGGCGATCGAGGCCAGCGGCACCGGCGGCGCCTCGACGAAATGTTTCGCGCCCAGCAGACCGCGCTCCTCGCCGTCCAAAGCCACGATCAGCACGCTGTGCTCCGGCGCCTGGCGCTTCAGGGCGGCGGCCAAGGCCAGCATGGTGGCCACACCCGACGCGTTGTCGTCAGCCCCGTTGAACACCTGACCCTCGGCATTGACGCCGACGTGATCGTAGTGGGCCGTGACGACGATGTAGCGGTCGGTCACGCGCGTGCCGGGGATCAGACCGATGATGTTGACGCCGTTGAAGGTCTTCGGACCCGCGCGGGTGCGGCCCTGCATCTCCCACGGCTGAAGCCGGCCCATGGGCGGGGCGACGACGCCGAGGCTGTCCAGCCGTCCGACGATGTAGTTGCGCGCCATCTCGCCGCCGGGCGCGCCGGTGTCGCGGCCCTGCATGTCGTCGGCTGCGAGGATGCGGACATCGTCCAGCAGCTGGGCATGAATGACCGACGGGGGCGGCGAAGCCACGACGGTCGGTACGCTCGGCGCGCCCATGCAGGCTGACAGGAACAGCGCCGCCACGACGGGCGACAGAGCGGCGAGACGGACGTGCGGCATAGGGAGCTCCCAGGATTCGTCGCGACGCTACCGGGACGCGAGGGCGCTGTCAGATTAACTCGCCGTCATTCCGGCTGTTCAGCCGCAATAAACCGTCGGCGCTCGAAAGCCGCCCCTCGAAAGCCACGTGGCGGCGATGCTAGAACGGCGGCTGGATTCCTTCCGGCGAGCCGCGCATGTCCGAGACCCCCGTCGATCAGCTGACCGAGGCCGCCGCGCGCGAGGAACTCGACCGGCTGGCCGCCGAACTGGCCCGGCACGACGCCCTGTACCACCGGCAGGACGCGCCCGAGATTTCCGACGCCGACTATGACGCCCTGAAGCGCCGGGCGCTGGAGATCGAGGAACGCTTCCCCGACCTGACCACACCCGCCTCTCCTTCTCAGGTCGTGGGCGCCGCCGGTTCCAGCCAGTTCGCGCCTGTGCGGCATGGCGTCCCGATGCTGTCGCTGGACAACGCCTTCGACGCGGCCGAGGTCGCCGACTTCGTCGCCCGCATCCGGCGCTTCCTCAAGCTGTCCGCGGACGAACCGGTCGCCTTCGTGGCCGAGCCCAAGATCGACGGCCTGTCCGCCAATCTGCGCTACGAGAACGGCGTGCTGGTCACCGGCGCCACCCGCGGAGATGGACGCACGGGCGAGGACGTCACAGCCAACCTGCGCACCATCGCGGACATCCCGCAGACCCTGTCCGGCAACGGCTGGCCCGACGTCATCGAGGTCCGGGGCGAGGTCTACGCCTCCAACGACGGCTTCGACGCCTTCAACGCCGCCGCCGAAGCCGAGGGCTCGCGCACCTACGCCAATCCGCGCAATTTCGCAGCCGGTTCGCTGCGCCAGAAGGATCCGGCGATCACGGCGAAGCGGCCGCTGCGGTTCTTCGCCTACGCCTGGGGCGAGGTCTCGGCTCCGTTTGCGGAGACGCAGGCAGGCGCGCTCGAGGCGCTGATGAGCTGGGGCTTCCAGGTCAACGCACGGTCGCAGCGCGTCGAGGATACAGAGGGCCTGCTGGCTCTTTACGATGGCCTGGGCCGCGACCGCGCGGGGCTCGGCTATGACATCGACGGAGTGGTCTACAAGGTCGACCGGCTGGACTGGCAATCCCGCCTCGGCTTCGTCGCCCGCACGCCGCGCTGGGCCATCGCCCACAAATTCCCCGCCCAGCAGGCGACCACCGTGCTGGAAGGCATCGACATCCAGGTGGGCCGCACCGGCTCGCACACGCCAGTGGCGCGGCTGCATCCCGTCACGGTCGGCGGCGTGGTGGTGCGCAACGCCACCCTGCACAACGCCGATGAGATCGCCCGGCTGGACGTCCGCCTCGGCGACACCGTCACCCTGCAGCGCGCTGGCGATGTGATCCCGCAGATTCTCGGTGTCGTTGACGCCGACCGCCCGGGCCGCGGAGAGCCGTGGGAATTCCCGCACATCTGCATCTGCCCGCTAAAGACGGCGCTGGTGAAGGAGACCAACGCCTCGGGCGTCGAGAGCGTGGTGCGGCGCTGCACCGGCGAGTTGGCCTGCCCCTTCCAGCGCATCGAACACCTCAAGCATTTCGTGAGCCGCCGGGCCTTCGACATTGAAGGTCTTGGTGAAAAGCAATTGATCGCATTCCACGAGCGCGGCTGGATCAACCAGCCGGCCGACATCTTCCGCCTCGCCCGCGATGCGGAGAAGCTGGACGCCCTGCGCGCCGAGGACGGCTATGGCGAAACCAGCGTGCGCAATCTGGTCGCCGGCATCGACGCCCGCCGCACCATCTCGCTGGACCGGTTCATCTACGGTCTGGGCGTGCGCGACATCGGGGAACAGACTTCCCTCGTCCTCGCCCGCGCATTCGAGACCTGGCCCGCCTTCGAGGCCGCCTGTCTGACCGCCGCCGGCGGTATCCCGAGCGAGGACTGGGTCAGGCTGAACGATGCCCACGCCGTCTCGCCGCGCGTGGTGGCGACGCTGGCCGAGGCTTCGCCGCCCGCCGCCGACCCGTGGCCCGAGGCGCCCATCGACCAGAAGATCGCCCTCGCCTTCCCCGGCCTCGCCGCCCCCGCGCGCCGCGGTCTGGCGTCCCTCGCCGACGACTGGTCCGGTCTGGTCCGCCTCGCTGCGGTGGCACGCAATGAAGGGCCTTCCGAAGGCCTCGGCCAGATCGCCGGCGTCTCGGGCGTCGGCCCGGTCGCGGCCCGCGCGCTGGCCCTGTTCTTCCGCGAGACCCACAACCGGGCCATGGTCGACGCCCTCGTGGCCGAACTGGACCTGATCGAGGACGCCGAAAAGCCGAAATCCGACACCGCCGTCGCCGGCAAGACCGTGGTCTTCACCGGCGCCCTCGAACGCTTCACCCGCGATGAGGCCAAGGCGCGCGCCGAAAGTCTCGGCGCCAAGGTGTCCGGCTCGGTGTCGAAGAAGACCGACTATCTGGTCGCCGGTCCGGGTGCAGGCTCCAAGATGGCTGACGCTCTCAAACACGGCGTGAAGGTGCTGACCGAGGACGAATGGCTGGCCCTGATCGCCTGACTTGATCGCCGCGCCGGATCGATCTATTTAACAACTCGGTTAAATGCAGATCGTGAGACCGCCGTGGCGAAGACCGATTTCCGCACCGTCGAGGACTATCTCGCCACCCGCTCGGACGAGGAGCGGGCTGTGCTGCTCAAGATGCAGGACGCCATCCTCTCAGCCGTGCCGGAGGCGGAGCCGGTCATCAGCTACCAGGTGCCGGCCTACAAGGCCGACGGCTGGATCTTCTACATTGCGGCCTTCACCAACCACTACACCCTGTCCTGCCCGCCGCCCTTCTTCGAGGGATTCACGGATGAGCTCTCGTCGTATGTGGTCTCGAAGTCCGTGGTCCAGTTCCCCAAGAGCCGGCCGGTCCCGTACGACCTGATCACGCACATGGCCGGGATCCGGGCGCGGGATAACCGGGATCGGGCGGCGAGGAAAAAAGCCTGACGGGCCGGACCGCACAACCTTAATCAATAAATCACATGACGTAGCGTCAATGGCGGCATGGCCAGTACCCTAGTCGCCGAAAAGGCGGAGGTTCGCCCGGTCGTCGAGCGATACTCCACCCACGAGCTCGCCCCCTTGCTCGAGCGTTTCCAGAGCTCGGGCATGCTGGAGGAAGGCCGGATCAATCTGATCGGTCTGGACGCCATCGCCGAACGGCTGGGCGACAAGTGGGAAGGCCGCCAGGAACAGATTTACCATCACGTCGAACGCACCCTGACGCGCCATCTCGAGGGCGACGGCTTCTTCCAGCGGGTGTCGCCGACCGACTATCTGGTGGTCCAGCCGGCGCTGGGAAAGTTCAGCGCACAGGTGTCCTGCCTCAGGTATCTGCGTGAACTGCTGAACCACTTCCTCGGCGGCGCCGCGCCGGAGGCCGCTGATGTGCTGGAGGTCACCAGCCTGAGCGGCGGACGCATCTTCGCCGCCGAGATCGACCGGTCCTACGCCTTCACCGCCGCAAAGACTGAGCCGCCTGTCGCGGGCGAGGAGGACGACAGCCTTCCGACCCCGTGGAACCCCTTCATCTCGGCGGACGGTCGGACCCTGCGGGTGTCCTGCCATCTGGAGCCGGTGTTCGAGCTGAAGACCTTCACCCAGATTGGCTTCCGCATCGCCCGACGCGTCCTGCGCATGCCCGGCGAGATCGAGCTCAACGCCCAGGAACTGCGTAACCTGACCACCGCCGACATTGAAAAGGTCGATCTGGCGACGATCGCCCGCGGCGTCAGCCGGCTGGGCGCGGAACAGGGCAACGCCAGACAGCCCAGCCTCTTCCTGCCGGTCTCATATTCGACGCTGGCCAGCCAGCGCGGGCGCGGCCCCCTGATCGCCCGGTTCAAGGCGGCGACGCAGGGCGTGGAGAAGGGTCTGGTCTGCGAGATCAGCGACATCGAGGGCGTACCCGGCAGCGTCCTGGGCGCGGTCACGGGGCTGATCAAACCCTTCTGCCTGATCGTCGTCGGCAAGCTGCGCGAGCCTCCCGGGCGACGCAGTCCGGACGACCTGCGCGGCGTCAGGCTGCAGGGCTTGGCCTTCGAAAGCGGCGCGCACCCGCTGGACGCGGCGGAGTTCTCGGCCTGGGCCGAACGGGCCGTGGCCAATGCGAAGGGCGTGACCCGATCCGTGATCATCCACGGCCTGGCCGGACCCGAGTATCTCGGGCTCGCCGGCATGGCCGGAGCGTCCCACGCCAGCCTTGGAGCCCGGCGCGCGACGCCGGCCCCGCCGCAGGACTAGCGGTTCAGGGCCGCCCGCGCCGCCTCGGCGTAACGATGGCCCGAGGCCGCGCCCTTGGGGAAGACCGCCTCGATGCGCGCCAGATCGTCCGCGCTCAGCGACAGGTCGACCGCCGCCGCATTCTCTTCCAGCGTCCGGATACGGCGCGTGCCGGGGATCGGGACGAGGTGATCGCCCTGCGCCAGCACCCAGGCCAGAGCCAGTTGCGCCGCCGTCACGCCCTTGTCACTGGCGATCTCCGCGACGGCGTTCACCAGGTCGATGTTCTTCTGGAAATTCTCACCCTGGAAGCGCGGGTTCGAGCGGCGGAAGTCATCCTCGGCCAGATCGTCGACCGATTTGATCTCACCCGACAGGAAGCCCCGGCCCAGCGGACTGTAGGGCACGAAGCCGATGCCCAGTTCCTCGCAGGTCGCCAGCAGTTCGTCCTCGGGCTCCATGCCCCTTGCGCAGGGTCGCGGGCGAGGCTTCGGACAGGCCGAGGAAGCGGACCTTCCCCTCCTTCACCAGCTCGCCCATCGCCCCGACCGTCTCCTCGATCGGCGTGTTCGGGTCGACGCGGTGCAGATAGTAGAGATCGACGTGGTCCATCCCCAGCCGCTTCAGGCTGCCCTCGATGGCGCGGCGCACATTGGCCGGCGAGCCGTCGACGGTCAGGGCGGTGCGTTCGGCGTTGTAGCCGATGCCGAATTTGGTGGCGACGAAGGCCTTGTCGCGCCGGTCGGCCAGCGCCTTGCCGACCTGAATCTCGTTGGTGTGGGGGCCATACATCTCGGCGGTGTCGAGGAAGGTGACGCCCAGATCGAGCGCGCGGTGGATCACCGCCGTCGCCTGACCCTCGTCCGACGCCTGACCGTAGAAGGCGGCCATGCCCATGCAGCCCAGGCCGATGGCCGAAACTTCAGGACCCGAACGGCCCAGCGTGCGCGTCTTCATCCAGCGCTCTCCTTGAAATGTGGGGGGCCGGCGACGCAGCCGCCGACCCTGGGGAGATGGACGCCGTTCGGCCTTATTTCAAGGGGGCGGCCTGCGCCCTCAGCCAGTCCAGCGCGTCCCCGTCGAGCAGCGGCCCGACCTTGGCCAGCACCTCGGCGTGATAGGCGTCGACATAGGCCCGCTCGTCCGGGGTCAGCAGATCGACGTCGATCAGCTTGCGGTCCAGCGGCGCCAGCGTCAGCTGCTCGAAGCCGTGCATCGGCCGCTCGCCGCCTGGAATGGGCTCGGGCGCGGTGACGACCTGCAGCGTCTCGATGCGGATGCCCCAGTGGCCCTCGCGGTAGTAGCCGGGCTCGTTGGACAGGATCATGCCGGTCAGAAGCGGCTGGCTGTTGACCGCCTTGGCGATGCGCTGCGGGCCTTCGTGGACGCCCAGATACGACCCGACGCCGTGACCGGTGCCATGGTCGTAGTCGAAGCCCTGCATCCACATCGGAAGCCGCGCCATAGCGTCGAGTTGGTGCCCCGTCGTGCCGGCGGGGAAGCGCACCACGGCCATGGCGATATGGCCCTTGAGCACCAGGGTGAACATGCGGCGCTGGTCGGCGGTCGGCTCGCCCACGGCCATGGTGCGGGTCACGTCCGTGGTGCCGTCCAGATACTGGCCGCCGCCGTCGACGAGCAGCAGCGAACCCTTCTCCATCCGGCGGATCGTCCGCGCGACCGGCTTGTAGTGCGGCAGGGCGCCGTTGGGTCCGGCCCCGGCGATGGTGTCGAAGGACAGATCCTTCAGCGCGCCCGTCGCCTCGCGGAAACCTTCCAGCGCCTCGGCCACCTGCCGCTCGTCCGGCAAGGTCTCCTGACCGACCGTATCGATCCAGTGCAGGAAGCGGGTCAGGGCCGCGCCGTCGCGGATGTGGGCCTGACGCGCGCCCTCGATCTCGACCGGATTCTTGGTCGCGCGCGGCAGGGTGCAGGGGTCCATGCCGCGCACCACGGTGGCTCCGGCGTCGGCCAGACGATCGAAATACCAGGCCGAGGACTGGCCCGGATCGACCAGCACCTTCTGCCCGGCGAGGGCGTCCAGCGCGCCTTCCAGCGCCTCGGGCGACTCTACCGTCACGGCATCGCCCAGCCAGCCGGGCAGTTCGTTGGTCACCTTGCGCGGATCGAGGAACAGCTTCGCCGTGCCGTCGGCCTTCACCACCGCCTGTCCCAGCGGCAGGGGCGTGCGGATCACGTCGCCGCCGCGAATGTTGAACAGCCACGCGAGGGAAGCGGGCGCCGTCAGCACGGCTGCATCGGCGCCGGCCTTCGCCACCGCCTCACCGATGCGGGCGCGTTTCGACGCGCTGGTCTCGCCGGCGTAGCGGTCCTCATGGGGCACGACGGGCGCCATCGGCTGGCCCGGGCGCTCCTCGGCCCACGCCAGATCCAGCGGATTGGGTTCGACGGGTTTGAGTTCGGCGCCGGCCTTGGCCGCCGCCCGCTTCAGCGTCGCCAGCGCGTCGGGGCTGTGCAGGCGCGGGTCATAGCCGATCACCGACCCCTTGGGCGCGCGCTCCAGATAGCTGGCCACGCCGCCGTTCTCGAGCTCGAGGATTTCGAACTGGCCCGCATCGACCTGCGCCCGGACCTGCACGGTGTATCGACCGTCGGCGAAGACGGCGGCGCGGTCCCTCATGACCACCCCCGCCCCGGCCGAGCCGGTAAAGCCGCTCACCCACGCCAGCCGGTCGTTGGCGGCGGGCAGATACTCGTTCTGGTGTTCGTCCTCATGCGGGACCAGCAGGCCGTCGAGGCCCTGCTCGGCCATCTTCGCGCGGACGCGGGGAAGATGCTTCGCCCCGAAGGACGGATCGGTGGTTTCGTCGAAGGACTGGCGCATGGCGGCGAAACTAGCGTCCCGCCGCCATGTCGCAAGCCGTCAGTTCTGCGGCGCGGTCGGGGTCACCACGGCGACACCGCCCGAGGGCGCCGGAGCGGGGACCTGCACCTCGCGTTCGATGATCACGGGCGAGGAGGAACGCGCCTCGGCGGCGCGGGCCTCGCTGGCGGCTCGGATGGCCTCGGCCTGCGAACGTGCGGCGTCGGCGCGGGCGATGTCGACGCTGGCCTGGGCGCCGGCGACCTGACCCTGGATCAGGGCCGAGTCAGCCTGCGCCTGGGCGGCCGCTGCGTCGGCCTGGGCCTGTAGCAGGGCTTCGTCCGTCTGCGGCGCGGCGCCGCGCGAGAACAGAATCCACAGCACGGCGATGATCACCAGACCGCCAAGGATGCCGGCGATCCACCAGCCGGTGTTGTTGGTCTCGCGCACCACCGTGGTCTCGACGGTTTCGGTGTGCAGCGGGGCGGCCGTGGTCACCGTCTCGGTATAGACCGTTTCGACGGGCGGTACGCGGTTCGGGTCATTCGGGTCGTAGTGGGTCACAGGGCAGTCCTCCAATGAACTGCCGCAACGGCTGCGCTTCGCCTACGTTCCGCCGTTAACCCACTCGTCTCAGAACCAGCGCGCTCCAGGCGTCGCGATGGATGCGCCGTTCGAGGATGAACCCGCGCGACAGATAGGCCGCCGACACCCGCCGCTCCTGCGTCCGCAGCAGGCCGGACAGGATGGCCACGCCGCCGAGGCTCAGCGCCTCCTTGATGTCCTGCGACAGGCTGACGAGCGGCGGGGCGAGGATGTTGGCGAAAACCAGATCATACGGCCCCTGCCCCCGCACCTTGCGGTCGTTCAGGCCGAAGGCGTGGACGAACCGGGCGTTGGCCTGGTTCAGCTTGGCGTTCTCGTTGGCGATGCGCACCGACGGCTGGTCGATGTCGGTGCCGACGGCGACCTTCGATCCGGTCTTGGCCGCCGCGATCGCCAGCACGCCCGTGCCGCAGCCGACGTCGAGAACCCGCTCGAACCGTTCCTTCTTCAACAGTTCGTCGAAGGCCATCAGACAGCCGACCGTCGTGCCGTGGTGCCCGGTGCCGAAAGCGGCGCCGGCGTCGATCTTCAGGTTCACGGTGTTCTTCGGCACGATGCCCTGGTCGTGGGCGCCGTAGACGAAGAAGCGCCCGGCGCGCACCGGCGGCAGGCCCGACAGCGACATCGCCAGCCAGTCGGCGTCGGCCAGTTTCTCGACCACGACCGTGAGGCCGTCGTGCGCCTTCAACCGGCTCTCGATGCCGTTGGCGTCTTCGGCGTCATTGGGGAAGGCGTCGATCCGCCAGATGCCCTTGTCCTCGTCTTCCTCGAGAATCGAATAGGTCGCGCCTTCCAGCAGCGGATCGGAATCCAGCGACGCGGCGGCGGCTTCGGCGATTTTCTCAAACACCGCTATCATATCGAATCGAGACGCACGCTGGTGCGCTCTCCTGCGCCAGCATCAACCAACTGAACCGAGGGGTCGGGGAATTCATGGCTAAAGCACCATCCAAGTCGAGTACGGCTGCCAAACCGAAGGCGGCAGCCGCCGCTTCCAAGCCGAAACCGGCGACAAAGTCGAGCGCTGCGCCGAAAGCCGCCGCGAAACCTGCTGCCAAGGCCGCCGCGCCCAAGGCCGCTGTGAAGCCCGCCGCGAAGAAGGTTGCGCCGAAAGCCGCCGCCAAGCCCGCGACCAAAACCGTCGCTCCCGCCAAGACCGCTGCGCCCAAGGCCGCAGTGAAGAAGGCTGCGCCGAAGGCCGCCGCCAAGCCCGCCGCTCCGAAAGCCGCCGCCAAGCCCGCTGCGAAGAAGCCGGTCGCAAGGAAGGCCGCCGCCTCCAAACCGGCGGCTGCGCCGAAGCCCGTCGCGGCCAAACCGGCCGTCGCTCCTGCCGCTGCTCCGAAGCCCGCCGCCGCTGCGCCGGCTCCGAAGCCCGCGGTCGCCGCTGCTCCGGCCGCCGCGCCGAAGCCGGTCGCCAAGCCCGCCGAAAGCAAGGGTTTCCTGTCCGGCCTGCTCGACGCGATCTTCGGCAAGAAGTAAATCGCGACGCCTGAACGACGAAGCGCCGGTGGATCGCTCCACCGGCGCTTTTTCGTGCCCGGCCCCCTCGTTCAGATTTGGGCCGGAGAAACTCAGTCCTGCGGCAGATCTTCGGCCAGGATCGCCATCTCGAACATGAAGCTGCCGGCCTCGTCCTCGTCCTCGAAGACGACGCCGATGAATTCGTCGCCGACATAGACTTCGCACGAGTCATTCGGCTTGCCGCGCGGCTTCAGGATGATGCCGCCCGTGTTGAAGGTGCGCTTCAGGTGCGTCTCGACGCGCTTCATGTCGGCGGTGTTCATGGTCGGCCTCGGTGGTCACTCGTGAAGCCGCGGACCCTAGAGAAACCCGCCCGGCAGGGAAACCCTCAGATGACGAAGTCGTAGACGATGTCCGCCAGCGTATGGTCCATCGTCCGCGCTGGCGTCGCCTCCGTCGGGCAGTTGACCAGCCGTGCGGGTACGCCGGCGACCGTGCAGCCGGCCGGCACGTCCTTCAGCACCACCGAGCCCGAGGCCACCTTGGCGTAGTCGCCGACGGTGATGTTGCCCAGCACCTTGGCCCCCGCGCCCAACAGGACGCCCTTGCCGATCTTCGGGTGGCGGTCGCCCCGTTCGGCGCCGGTCCCGCCCAGGGTCACGGCGTGCAGCATCGACACCTCGTCGCCGACCACCGCCGTCTCGCCAATGACGATGCCCGTGCCGTGATCGAGAAACAGGCCCGAGCCCATTTTCGCGGCCGGATGGATATCGACCTGGAACAGTTCCGAGATGCGGCTCTGGAAATGGAAGGCCAGCGCCTCGCGGCCCTGCCCCCACAGCCAGTGCGCGACCCGATGCGCCTGCAACGCCTGAAAGCCCTTGAAGTAGAGGAACGGCTGCAACAGCGTCTTGATCGCCGGATCGCGCTCGGCCACCGCCTGCAGGTCGGCTTCCGCCGAGGCTACGATCTTCGGATCGGCGTCAAACGCGTCGCGGCAGATTTCGCGCACCGACATCGGTCCCAGCTCGCCATCGCCCAGCTTGCGCGCGATCTGGAAGCTCAGCGCCGAGGCCAGATCGTTGTGCGACAGGATGACGGCGTTCAGTTGCGACGCCAGATGCGGCTCTGCGCGGATCGTTTCCTCGGCGGCCGCGCGCAGCAGCGACCACGGCGCGCTACGCTCGGCGACGACTTCCAGCTTGGGCATCGGGGTCTCCATCGGACGCATCATACGCTCGCCAGCATGGCCTTCGCCAGTTCAGGCGGCAGTTCGCCCTCCCGCGCCATATGATAGGCCCTCAGCGCCGTCGCCAGCGTGAACATGTCCCGGATCGCGCCCGTGCCGATCTCGCGCAACAGATCGCCGAACGGCACGCGGACGACGCGGATGATCTCGGTCGGATCGGGCGCGACCGGAACCGGGGTCAGGCCCCAGGCGATCCACGCCATGGCCCGCTCGTCGGTGACGGAGTTGCTCATCTCGGCCTTGTAGGCGGGGATCCACGTCGCCGCCGCCAGCCCCGCCTCCTCCGCCAGTTCGCGGCGCGCGCCCTCGATCGGGTCCTCGTCGAACGGCGCGCCGCCCTCGGGCATCTCCCACGACCAGTTCATCAGGGCGAAGCGCTGCTGGCCCACGAGAGTCACGGTGCCGTCGTCGTGTACTGGCAGCACCCCGACCGACATGTTGCGCGGCCGCATGACGGCGTAGTCCGCCTTGAAACCCGTCGGCGCCGTCGCGTCGTGCCGCATCAGCCGCAGCCACGGACTTTCGAACAGGACGCTGGAGCCGTGGTCGCTCCATGGCGGCGGCCGGTCGCTTCCATCATCCCAGACGGGCAGCGGGCGGTCGGCGTCGAAGGCGGTGCGGGAATCGGTCATGGCGTGCGTATGGCGACGGACCGCCCCGCCCGCAACGGCTCACCGTTTGACGCCGCGCGCCGCCGACGCCATGTGAGCCTCATGACACGTCCCGCCCTGCCGCGCTTCGCCCTCGGCGACCCCCTCCCCGCCCCGGCCGCTTCAGACGAACTCCGCCTCAGACTGGCGACCCGCCGCTCGGCGCCCGCCCAAGCCCTGATCGCCCCAGGGCCGTCGCCGGAAGAGATCGAGGAGATCCTGACCCTCGGCGCCCGCAGCCCCGATCACGGCAAGCTCTTCCCCTGGCGCATGGTGGTCCTGGGCCCGCAAACCCGCGCCGAACTGGCCGAGGCCCTGACCCCGCTGGCCGCCATCCAGCCCGAGCCGAACAAGGCGAAGGCCGTGCTGAACAAGCTGACCGCCGCGCCCGTCACCATCATGGTGATCTCGGCCCCGGTCCCCAGCCAGAAGGTCCCCGAGTGGGAACAGCAGCTGTCCGCCGGCGCCGTCTGCATGAACCTCGAACACGCCGCAAACGCGCTCGGCTACGCCTCCAGCTGGATCACCGACTGGTACAGCTACGATCCGCAGGCGCAGGACATCCTCGACGTCGAGGGCGGAGAGCAGGTCGCGGGCTTCATCCACATCGGCACGCTGGCGGAGGCGCCGCTGGAACGGCCCCGCCCCGAACTGGCCGACAAGGTGACCTACAGGCCCTGACCGAACAGGCTGGCGGTCAACATCACCGTGACCGCGCCCATCAGCAGCGTCGTCGCCACCAGCGCGGCGATCAGCAGGCATTCGATGGCGTCGGGACGTCGGCTCATGTCCGCAGGATAACAGATTCGCCTAACGCTGCTCGCCCGCGACATAGGTCTGGTCCAGCAGCGGCTTGCCCAGCCAGTAGGCCAGCTCCGCCGGCCGCGCGATGTCCCACACCGCCAGATCCGCCGCCTTGCCGGCCTCCAGTGTCCCGATCTCGTCGCCCAGCCCCAGCGCCCTCGCCGCATGTCGCGTCGCGCCCGCCAGCGCCTCCTCGGGCGTCAGCCGGAACTGCACGCAGGCAAGCGTGATCGCCACCGTCATCGAGGCCACCGGCGAGGTGCCAGGATTGCAGTCCGTCGCCACGGCCATCGCCACCCCATGCGTCCGGAACAGGTCGATCTGCGGCGGCGTCGTCTCGCGCAACATCAGATAGGCCCCGGGCAGCAGCACCGCGACCACGCCGCTCTCGGCCATCGCCCGCACCCCCGCCTCGGTCGTGTGCTCCACATGGTCCGCGGACAGAGCCTGATACCGCCCCGCCAGCGCCGCCCCGCCGCCGTCCGACAACTGGTCCGCATGCAGCTTGACCGGCAGCCCCAGCGCCCGCGCCCGGTCGAACAGCCGCGCCGTCTCCTCGACCGTGAAGGCGATGGGCTCGCAATAGGCGTCGACGGCGTCCACCAACCCCTCGGCATGGGCGGCGGGCAGGATGTCGTCGATGGCCAGATCGACATAGGCCGCCCGGTCCGCGCGATACTCGGGCGGCACGGCGTGCAGGCCCAGATAGCTGGTGCGCACCCGCACCCCCGCCTCGCGCCCGATCCGCCGCGCCACGCGCAGCATCTTCAGCTCGCTGTCGCGGTCCAGACCATAGCCCGACTTAATCTCCACCGTGGTGACGCCCGTCGCCTTCAGCCCCGCCAGCCGCGCCCGCGCGCTGGCGTACAGGTCGTCCTCCGAAGCCGCCCGTGTCGCCGCCATGGTCGAGACGATCCCGCCCCCGGCCCGCGCGATCTCCTCATAGGTCGCGCCGTTCAGCCGCTGTTCGAACTCGCCCGAACGATCCCCGCCGAACACCAGATGCGTATGGCAGTCGATCAGCCCCGGCGTGACCCAGCGCCCGTCCAGCCGGTCCGTTTCGCTCACCATATGCTCTGGCAGGTCGGTCCGCGCCCCGATCCAGGCGATACGCCCGTCGCGGATCAGGATCGCCCCGTCCTCAATCGCGCCATAGGCCTCGCCGCCTTCCGCCATGGTGGCGAGGCGGCAGTCAGTGATCAGCCTGTCCGCGCGGATCATCGCGCTTCAAACCCCGCCAGCAGTTCGCAGAACCACCGCCCCGCCGTCAGCGAGCCCAGATCGCCGATCTCCAGCGACGGATCATATTCCGTCAGGTCCACCGCCCTCACCTTCGGATGCGCCCCGATGACGCGCGTCGCGTCGAAGAAGTCCTGCACCGACACCCCACCCGGCCGCGCGCCCGGCGAGGCGGGCCACTGGCTGCGGTCAATCACATCGATGTCGAAATCGACGTAGATGACCTCGCACAGCTGCGACAGCCGCCACAGTTCCTGCCCGACGACAGTCGCCAGCCCCTCGTCGCGGCATTCCCGCGCCGTCCGCACCGTAATCCCGGCCCCTTTGGCCTTCTCATGCGCTCGCTTCGTATTGGCGAAGGGCGCCAGACCCACCTGGCTGATGCGCCGCCCGTCCAGCCCGTCTTCCAGCAGCGCCTGGATTGGATTGCCGTTGGTCAGGCCCTGATCCGTGTCGCGCAGGTCGAAATGGGCGTCCAGCGTCAGCACCCCCACCCGGTCCAGCCCCAGCGCATGCACGCCCGGCCGGGTGATCGCATTGTTGCCCCCGACCAGAACCGTCAGCGCGCGCTTCGCCTGCCCCGTCGCCGCATCCCTTACCGGAGCGAAGGCGTCAGCCGGCGACACGCCCTTCAGCGCCACATCGCCCGCGTCATGCACCCGCGTCGAAAGTTCGCCGCCGGTCTCGACGTCATAGGTCGAAAAGCGCGGCAGCACGGCCCGGAACGCCTTCGGCCCGAGATCGCATCGCCCCGGCGTCAGCGAGCGCTCGTTCAGCCCGGCGCCGATCAGGGCGACCGCCGCATCAGGGTGATCGCCGATCAGATCGGCCACGCTGCGCCATCCCAGCGCGTCTGAGTCTTCCAAGGTCATGGGCGGGCAGCGTAGAGAGGCCGCCATGACGACTCAACAGACCCCGAACACCCGAGTCATCCGCAGCCCGCGCGGCATGGAGATGACGGCGAAAACCTGGGCCGCCGAGGCCGCCCTGCGCATGCTGATGAACAACCTCGACCCCGAGGTGGCCGAACGGCCCGAGGATCTCGTCGTCTACGGCGGCATCGGCAAGGCCGCGCGCGACTGGCCGTCGTTCGACCGCATCGTGACCGAGCTGCGCAATCTCGAAGCCGACCAGACCCTGCTGGTCCAGTCGGGCAAGCCGGTCGGCGTTTTCCGCACCCACGCCGACGCCCCGCGCGTGCTGATCGCCAACTCCAACCTCGTCCCCAAATGGGCGACCTGGGAGCATTTCAACGAGCTCGATCGCAAGGGCCTCATGATGTACGGCCAGATGACGGCCGGCTCGTGGATCTACATCGGCACGCAAGGGATCGTTCAGGGCACCTACGAGACCTTCATGGAGGCGGGACGCCAGCACTATGGCGGCGACTGGTCGGGCAAATGGATCCTGACTGCGGGCCTCGGCGGCATGGGCGGGGCCCAGCCCCTGGCCGCGACCATGGCCGGAGCCTCCTGCCTTGCCGTCGAATGCCAGCGCAGCCGGATCGAGATGCGTCTGAAGACCCGCTACCTCGACGTCATGGCCGAGACGTTGGATGAGGCGCTGGCGCTGCTTGAGAAGGCCAAGGTCGATGGAAAACCGATATCTGTCGGCCTGTTGGGCAATGCGGCTGATGTTCTGCCTGAACTGGTGAATCGCGGCGTGCGCCCCGATCTGGTCACCGACCAGACCAGCGCCCACGACCTCGTCAACGGCTATCTGCCGCAGGGCTGGACCGTGGCGGAGTGGGAGGACAAGCGCCTATCGGACCCCGAGGCCGTGAAGGCCGCGGCCGCCGCCTCCTGCGCGGTCCATGTCCAGGCCATGCTGGACTTCCAGTCCGCCGGCATCCCGACCACCGACTATGGCAACAACATCCGTCAGGTCGCCTTTGACGAGGGCGTGACCAACGCCTTCGACTTCCCCGGCTTCGTCCCCGCCTATATCCGCCCGCTGTTCTGTCGGGGCGTGGGCCCTTTCCGCTGGGCCAGCCTGACCGGCGATCCGGACGACATCCGCAAGACCGACGCGGCGATGAAAAAACTCTTCCCCGACAACGCCGGCCTGCACCGCTGGCTGGACATGGCGGGCGAGCGCATCGCCTTCCAGGGCCTGCCCGCCCGCATCTGCTGGATCGGCCTCGGCGATCGCCACCGCGCCGGCCTGATGTTCAACGACATGGTCGCCTCGGGCGAGCTCAGCGGCCCCATCGTCATCGGCCGCGACCATCTCGACTCCGGCTCGGTCGCCAGCCCGAACCGCGAGACGGAATCAATGATTGATGGATCGGACGCTGTGTCCGACTGGCCCCTGCTGAACGCCCTGCTGAACACGGCCTCGGGGGCCAGCTGGGTGTCGCTGCACCACGGCGGCGGCGTCGGCATGGGCTACTCCCAGCATTCGGGCGTGGTCATCGTCGCCGACGGCACGCCCGAGGCCGCGAAACGCCTCGAACGCGTCCTCTGGAACGACCCCGCCACGGGCGTCATGCGCCATGCCGACGCCGGCTATGAGATCGCGAAGGAGGCCGCGCGCGCGAACGGCCTCAACCTGCCGAGCCTTAAGTGATTTATCCTGTCGTCATCCCGGCGAAGGACGGGACCCAGCGGCGCCGCGACGGCGGCGAAACTCTGCTGACCGAGATCATTTCCACCATTTCGCCCTTCGGGCGCCGCTGGGTCCCGGCCTTCGCCGGGATGACGGCAGTTTAGAACGTTCTTCTCCATGACCCTGACCCAGATTACCATCGGCCAATCCCCCCTCACCCTTGCCCAGCTGCGCGCCGTCCTCGACGGTCCCTGCAAGGTCGAACTCGCCGCCTCCGCCTGGGCCGCCGTCGACAAGGGCGCGGCCGTGGTCGCCGCCATCGTGGCGGAGGGTCGCACCGTCTACGGCATCAACACCGGCTTCGGCCTGCTGGCCAACACTTCGATCGCCACAGAGGATCTGGAGACCCTCCAGAAGAACCTCGTCCTCAGCCACGCCTGCGGCGTCGGCGCCCTGCTGGACGATCGCGTCACCCGGCTGCTGATGGTGCTGAAGATCGCCAGCCTGTCGAAGGGCGCCTCGGGCATCCGCCGCGCGACGCTTGAGACGCTGATGGCCATGGTCAACGCCGATGTCCTGCCCTGCATCCCGTCCAAGGGTTCGGTCGGCGCCTCGGGCGACCTGGCCCCGCTGGCCCACATGTCGTGCGTGCTGATCGGCGTCGGCGAGGCCCGCCACAAGGGCGAGACCCTGTCCGCCGAGGACGCCCTCGCCCGCGTCGGACTCGAGCCGCTGGTTCTCGGCCCCAAGGAAGGCCTCGCCCTCCTAAACGGCACCCAGTGCTCGACCGCCCTCGCCCTCGCCGGCCTGTTCGCGGCCGAGGCCGTCTTCGCCGCCGGGATCGCCGCGGGCGCCCTGTCGGTCGACGCCCTAAAGGGTTCCGACGCCCCGTTCGACGCCCGCATCCACGCCCTGCGCGGCCAGCCCGGCCAGATCGCGGTGGCCGGCGCCCTGCGCGGCCTGATGAGCGGCTCGGCCATCCGCGACAGCCACCGCGAGCATTGCCACAAGGTCCAGGACCCCTACTCCCTGCGCTGCCAGCCCCAGGTCATGGGCGCGGTGCTGGACGTGCTGAAGAACGCCGCCGCCACGCTGGAACGCGAGGCCAACGCCGTCACCGACAACCCGCTGGTCTTCATCGACGAAGGCGACGTCATCTCGGGGGGAAATTTCCACGCCGAGCCCGTGGCCTTCGCCGCCGACATGATAGCCATGGCCCTGTGCGAGATCGGCAATATCTCCGAGCGCCGCACCTCCATCCTCGTCGATCCGAAAATGAGCGAACTGCCGGCCTTCCTCGTCAAGGAGAGCGGCCTGAACTCGGGCTTCATGATCGCCCAGGTGACCGCCGCCGCCCTCGTCGCCGAGAACCGGATGGTCGCTCACCCGTGCAGCATCGACACCGTTCCGACCTCGGCCAATCAGGAGGACCACGTCTCCATGGCTACCCACGGCGCCCGTCGCCTGCTGGACATGGCCGAGAACACCGCCGCCGTCGTCGGCATCGAGCTTCTGGCCGCGGCGCAGGGTCTCGAATTCCATCGCCCGCTGACGTCCTCACCCGAGCTGGAAAAGGTCTGGGCCATCGTCCGCGAGGCGGCCGCCGCCTACGGCTCAGACCACTATTTCGCGCCGGACATCGCCCGGGCGACGGACGGCGTCCGTGCAGGCCGCTATCGGATGTTCGCGGGCGACCTGCTGCCGTCGGCGTAAGGCCACCCTTCCTTTCGTCATCCTCCGGCGAGCGTGGCGAGACCGGGGGACCCAGCGGCGCGCGCGAGCGCGAACCTGCCGGGAGCACGGCTGGACAGATCGCCTACGGCGCCGCTGGGTCCCCCGGTCTGCGCCGCGAAAGCGCGGCTTGCCGGAGGATGACGAAAGCAGAGGGCGCGATGGAGACTCTCGCTACTCCCGACCCGCTACTCTCGTCCCCGAAACCCGCTACTTCCGCCCCTTCAAAAGCAGGGCTGGCTCCCTCCCGGCAGCCCTGCGACCGCTTCTGACGCACCCGCATGCTTCAGGGCTCCAACGCCCACAGGGCGGGATCTTTGACATCATGCACAACACGCCGCGCCGCCTCCTGAGGCCCGGTTTCCAGCCCGATGGCCGGTTCAGCCGCGCCTGCGGATTTCGCGCAGAATTTTTTGCAGAGAACGCGGGACTGTCGCCCCGTGTTCTTGAGGCCGGCAGGTTCATCACGAAGGGGTCTCGGTCAGCCCTGCAGCGGCGCCTTGCGCAAGGCCGTCAGATTGGCCGAGCCGGTGCAGAAGCAGACGGTTCGCATCTGCCGGATCACGGTCTGGAAATGCTCGACCACCGCCTCTGTCGAGACCATGGCCGCCGTCAGCACCCCCGCCGCCTGACCGACCATGTCGGCCCCCAGTCGGATGGCCTTGGCCGCATCGACGCCGTCGCGGATCCCGCCCGAGCCGATAATCAGGGCCTTGGGACAGGCCGCCCGCACCTCGGCGATCGACCGGGCCGTGGGAATGCCCCAGTCGGCGAAGGCCGCCGCATGGGCCTTGTCGGCCTCGCCCTCCGACCGCTCGCCCTCGACCGTGGCCCAGTTGGAGCCGCCGGCCCCGGCGACATCCACCGCCGCCACGCCCATCGACAGCAGCCGCCTGGCGGTCGCCGCCGACATCCCCGCGCCGGTCTCCTTGACCACCACCGGCGCGTCCAGCGCCTTGACCAGCGCCTCCAGCGCCGCGCCGACGCCCCACCAGTCGCGGTCGCCCTCGGGCTGACAGGCCTCCTGAAGCGGGTTCAGATGCACGATCAGGGCGTCGGCGGCGATCATGTCCAGCACCCGCCGCGCCTCGTCGACGCCGAAGCCCCGCGTCAGCTGGGCCGCGCCGATATTGGCAAGGATCGGCGTATCGGGCGCTTTCAGCCTCAGGGCCATGTCCAGCCCCGGCGCTCCGTCGGTCTCCAGCGCCGCCCGTTGCGAGCCGACAGCCAGTCCGATGCCCAGATGCTGCGCCGCCTCGGCCAGCCGGGCGTTGATCGCCTCGGCCCGCGCCGGCCCTCCGGTCATGGCGCTGATCAGCAGCGGCGCCTTGAGCCTCCGCCCCAGAAAATCCGCGCCGAGGTCGATCTTGCCGTGGTCCAGATCCGGCAGCGCCTCGTGCACGAACCGCACGTCGGCGAAGCCGTTGTTCAGCCGATGCTGCGCGCGGCCGGACAGGATCACGTCCAGATGCTGGTCCTTGCGGGCGGTGATGTCGGTCACGCGGCGAACTCTACTGCGCCGGGGACCGCCGGCCTAGGGTTGCTTCTCGACGTTCAGGGCATAGGCGCCGGTCTGCCCCTGCTGGAAGGTGCCGGCCCGGACCTCATAGGTCCCGTCCGCCGGCGCGGTCCATTCCAGCTTGGAGTGGGTGTCCGACAGACTGTCGTCGTCCGACGCCAGCGCCTCGAACACGCCATCCTTGTCGCTGCCGACGACCACGAAGCTGTCGACCTCGTTCGAGACCATGGTGATCAGCAGCTTCTCGTCCTTCTTCAGGGCGACCCGGTAGGCGTCGTAGAAGCTGTTGTCCTCGGCCGTGGCGTCCGCCTCGGTCAAGGTCCCGCGCGCCGTCGAACCGACCAGCAAACTGCCCGGCACCGGCTGCGGCCCCCGGTCGACCAGCTCCAGCGAATACAGGCCCTTGCCCGCCGCCGCGAACGGAAGGGCGCGCAACAGATAGTTACCGTCCTCGGGCAGGGTGTAGCTGAGCCGCGAGTCGGTGCCCTCGCCCAGTCCGTCATCGTCGTAGGCCAGAACGTCAAACTCGCCCCCGGGCCGGCCGATCTGGATCAGGGTGTCGAAATCGCCGGATCGCATGATCCCGTGAATCCGCTGCCCCGCCTTTCCGGTAAGGGCGTAGGTATCGAACCCGCGGTCCTCGCTGTCCGTAGGGTCGCCCTCGCCGATCTCGCCCTGCAGGGTTTCGCCGAAGGCCAGGGCCTGCGGCGGCTTCTCGGGCTCGATCTCGCTGATGGTCAGCTCATAGCCGCCGGTTTCATCCGAGAAGGCGCGCGCCTCGACGATGTAGGCGCCGGTGCGCGGCAGGGTGAAGGTCAGGCGCGAATTGGTGCCCTCGGCCGCGCCGTCGTCGTCCTCGGCCAGGCTAAGGCGGTTGTCGTCGAACAGCTGCAGATAGGTGTCGAAGTCCGGCGAGCTCATGTCGATCCGGACGCGCTGCCCTTCGCGGCCCGAGAACCGGTAGGCGTCGGCGGCCCGTCCGGCCTCGCTCTTGCCGTCGGCGGCCGTCAGTTCGCCCTCGACGGTGGCGCCGATCTCGATCGCCTGCGTCGGCGCGGGTTCCGGTCCCTCAGCCACGGCCAGGGTGTAGCCGCCCTCGCCCGCATTGTTCAGCGCCGTCGCCCGGATGACGTATTCGCCGGCCTCGGGCGCGGTGAAGACCAGCCGGGAGTTCAGGCCCGTATCCGGGCCGTCATCGTTCATGGCCAGTTCGTTGAAGACCCCATTCTCCATCCGGCCGACGCGCACCACGGGGTCGAAGGCATCGGACGTCAGGTCGATGGCGAGCCGCTCGCCGGCCCGGGCGCGCACGACGAAGGCGTCATAGTTCCCGCCGGCGTCGGTTTCGGGATCGTTGGACGTCAGCTGACCGCGCTGGCTCTGCCCCGACCGGATGCGACCCGGACGCGGCGCAGGCCGGGCCTGCGGACGCTCGGTCAGGCTCAGCGTGTAGGCGCCGCCTTCCAGCCCCGACAGCGTCCGGGCCCTCAGCACATAGACGCCGTCCTGGGTCGTCGTGAACCGCAGCCGCGAATCGGTGCCCTCGCCCAGCCCGTCGTCGTCGCTGAAGAGCGGCGCCGCAGCCTGATCCGGACCGTAGACCTCGAGATAGGTATCGAACGCGGCCGAGCGCATCACGGCCTCAAGCCGCTGACCGGCGCGGGCGCTGACGGTATAGCTGTCGTACCGGAAGGCGTCCTCGGGACCGGTTTCATCGCCATCGGCGATCGCGCCCCTGACGGAGCCGCCTGTCGCCAGCGGTGTCTGCGCCAGAGCAGGAGCCGCGATCGACAGCGCCAGCGCGCTGACAGCGGTCATGATGGTGAAACGGCGCATGGAATCCCCCGGTTGCGGCGTCCCGATCATAGACGCCGAACCGCGCCCTCTGTAAATCGCGGCGAGCACGACTCTTCCCCGACAACCGGAGCCCAGATCCATGACGGTCGACCCCGCACCCGCGACCCTCATCGACGGCAAGGCCTTCGCCGCCGGTCTGGTCGACCGCGTGGCGGCTGCTTCCGCCCGGCTGGGGCACGCTCATGGCGTCGTCCCGGGGTTGGCTGTCGTGATTGTCGGCGAGGACCCGGCCAGCCAGATCTATGTCCGCAACAAGGGCGAGACGACCCTGCGCGCCGGAATGCGGTCCGACACCCACCGCCTGTCGGATACGACGACGCAAGCGGAACTGCTGTCCCTGATCGCCGCCCTGAACGCCGACGCGGGCATCCACGGCATTCTCGTTCAACTGCCCCTGCCCGCCCACATCGATTCCAGCGCCGTGCTGGGCGCGATCGATCCGGACAAGGACGTGGACGGTTTTCACGTCGTCAACGCCGGGCGGCTGGCCGTCGGACTGCCCGGGCTGGTGCCCTGCACGCCTCTGGGATGTCTGATGCTGCTGAAGGCCGAGCTGGGCGACCTGTCGGGGCTGAACGCCGTGATCGTCGGCCGGTCCAACATCGTCGGCAAGCCGATGGCGCAGTTGCTGCTGGCCGAGAGCTGCACGGTCACCATCGCCCATTCGCGCACCCGCGACCTGCCGGCCCTGTGCCGCACCGCCGATATCCTCGTCGCCGCCGTAGGCCGGGCCGAGATGGTGCGCGGCGAGTGGATCAAGCCCGGCGCGACGGTCATCGACGTCGGCATCAACCGCGTGCCGTCCCGCGATCCGGTCAAGGCGGCCGAGGGCAAGACGCGGGTCGTCGGCGACGTCGCCCAGGACGAAGCCCGCGCGGTCGCCGGACGGATCACCCCCGTGCCCGGCGGCGTCGGCCCCATGACCATCGCCTGCCTTCTGGCCAACACCTATACGGCCGCCTGCCGGGCCGCGGGCGTCACGCCGGAACCGCTGGACGCTTGAACCGCTGACGCTCAACCCCGATAGTCGGGATCTGGTCTGTCAGGAGATATCCATGATCCGGTTTTCGCCCCGCGTTTCGGCCCTCGCCGCTGTCGTGGTCCTGACGCCCGCTGTCGCGGGCTGCGGCATCAACGCCATCCCAACCAAGGAAGAAGCCGCCAAGGCGCGCTGGGCCGACGTCCAGTCGCAGTACCAGCGCCGCTCGGACCTCGTTCCCAATCTGGTCGCCACCGTCCAGGGCGCGGCGATCGCCGAGCGCACCACCCTGACCCAGGTGATCCAGGCCCGCGCCGCGGCCACGGGCGTCACCGTCACGCCCGACACCCTGAGCGATCCGGCCGCCTTCCAGCGCTATCAGGCCGCACAGGGCCAGCTGTCGCAGGCGCTGTCCCGCCTGCTGCTGGTCGTGGAACGCTATCCCGACATCAAGTCGAACCAGAATTTCATCGCCCTGCAGTCGCAGCTTGAAGGCACCGAGAACCGCATCGCCGTCTCGCGCCGCGACTACAACGAGGCCGTCCGCGACTACAACACCAGCCTGCGCACCTTCCCGACGGTGATCTGGGCCAAGACCATCCATGGCGGGTCGGAGCCGATGCAGCTGTTCACGGCGACCGAGGCCGCCCAGTCCGCGCCGACCGTGAACTTCGACGCCCTGAACCCGGCCGCACAGCCCGGCGGCGGCGCGCCGGCCGTCGCCCCCGGCGCAGCACCGCCCGCAGCGCCGACGGCCCAGTGAGCCGCATCCTTCCGGCGCTATCGATCAGCCGGGCCGCCGCCTTCCTGACGGTCCTGCTGGCCGCCGTCTGGCTGATCGCCGCCCCGGCGTTCGCCCAGACGGGCCCGACCTTTCCGCCGCTCAACGGCCGGGTCATCGACCACGGCGACCTGATCTCCGACGCAAAGGAGCAGGCCTTGGCCGCCAAGCTGGAGGCGCTCGAGCGCGACACCACTGATCAGGTGGTGGTCGTCACCGTGCCGGACCTGCAGGGCTATGAGATCGAGGACTACGGCTATCAGCTCGGCCGGGCGTGGGGCATCGGCCAGGCCGGCAAGAACAACGGTGTGCTGCTGATCATCGCGCCGAACGAACGCAAGGTGCGGATCGAGGTCGGCTATGGCCTCGAGGGAGTCCTGACCGACGCCCTCTCGTCCGTGATCATCCAGAACGACATCCTGCCCTCGTTCAAGGAGGGCTTCTACGAGCGCGGCATCGAACAGGGCGTTGACGCCATCGACCGCCAGCTGCGGCTTGACCCGGCCGAGGCGCAGGCCCGGGCCGCGGCGGCCGAGCGGCCGAAATCCTCGCCGCCCATCGGCGTCGCCGTCGTCATCGCCATGATCTTCATTATGCTGATGCTGCGGATGATCGGCGGCGGCGGACGAGGACGACGGCGGCCGAGCGGGCTGGGTCCGGTGATGATCTGGGCCGCGTCGGAAGCCATGCGCAACAGCGGCCGCGGCGGAGGCGGCGGCTTCGGAGGCGGGGGCGGCGGTTTTGGCGGCGGCGGAGGCAGTTTCGGCGGCGGGGGAGCCTCGGGCGGATGGTGATCAAACTGACTCCCGATGTGCACGAGCGCGTCGCCGCGGCGATCCGGGACGCGGAAACCCGCACTTCGGGCGAAATCTTCTGCGTCATGGCGCGCCGCGTCTCGTCCTACCGTGACATCTCGCTTGGCTGGGCGGCGGCGGCGTCCCTGCTCCTGCCGCTGGGCCTGATCCCGTTCGGCTTCGAGGCCGCATGGATCCCGGGCCTGGGCGCCAGCTGGGAAGCCGCCCACCTCGCCGCCCGCGACGTGACGGTGGGTCAGGCGCTTGGAGCCTACGCCCTGATCCAGGCGACGGTCTTCCTGATCGTCTTCCTGCTGACCTCAATTCCCGCCGTATCGCGGATCGTCACGCCGCGCAGCATCCGGCAGGCGCGCGTCCGCAAGGCCGCGATGCAGCAGTTTCTCGCTCACGGACTGCATGTCACCGAAGCGCGGACCGGAGTGCTGATCTTCGCCGCCCTCGGCGATCATCAGGTCGAGGTGGTGGCGGACGAAGGCATTCACAGCAAGGTCGACCAGGCCGTGTGGGCCGACGCCGTCGAGGTGCTGGCCAAGGGCTTGCGGCGCGGCGACCCCGCCGGCGGCTTCGTCGACGCGGTCGCGCTCTGCGGCGCCGTGCTGGCCCGGCATTTCCCGCCCGCCCCGCGCAACCCCAATGAGGTCGAGGACAAGCTGGTCGTGATCTGACCCAAATGCGCGCCGCCGCGTTGGTGTCGCATTCACTGTGGTATTGGCTGCCCTCCATCCGACGGACCTGTTCCAGACTTCATGCCCCGCCTGTTGACCTACAATGTGCACCGCTGCGTGGGCGTCGACCGCAAGCTCGACGTGAGCCGGGTCGCCGCCGTTATCGCCGAGCACGAGCCCGACATCGTCTGCCTTCAGGAACTGGACGTGGGCCGCCGTCGCACCGGCTTCGTTGATCAGGCGCAGTCCATCGCCGACCAGTTGGCCATGACCTTCCACTTCCACGCCGCCATGCGCGTGGAGGCCGAACAGTACGGCGACGCCATCCTGACCGCCCGTCCCGAGCGGCTGATCAAGTCAGGGCCTCTGCCCTCGATCCGCGGTGTTCCGGGCCTTGAGCCGCGCGGCGCGCTGTGGGCGGCCATCGACTTCGACGGGGTCAATCTGAACGTGATCAACACCCATCTGGGACTGGTCCCGCGCGAGCAGCGGCTGCAGGCGGCGGCGCTGACGGGCCCCGACTGGCTCGGCCATCCGGACTGCACCGGCCCTACCCTGCTGACCGGGGACTTCAACGCCACCTCCGTCACCCGCCCCTATCAGGCGCTGGCGGCGAAGCTGGCGGATTGCCAGCGCAGTCTGGGCCTGCGGCCGTCGGTGAAGACCTTCCCGTCCAGCTTCCCCGCCATCCGTATCGACCATTGCTTCACCAGCCCCGAGATTCTGGTGACCGCCGTGTCAGCGCCGTTTTCCCCGCTGGCCCGGATGGCGTCGGATCACCTGCCGCTGATCATCGACTTCGAGATCAGGACGTAGGCGCCGGCAGGGTCCGGTGCGAGCGGGAGCGGCGCTTCCAGGGACGGAAGGCGTCCCGGGTCGAGGTCGGGTCGCCCAGCTGGAACTCCGCGATGATCCGTTCCGCACGCGACGGAGGTTCGGCGCCCAGCGTGTGCATCCGCCCATTGTCGAACTTGTGGATGGCCTCGCCCACCGAGCTCGAAACGGCTTCGGCGGCCGCGAACTCTGATCCCGCGATACCGATCCAGTGCCCGATGGTCCGATGACGGAACGCCCGGATCGCTTCGCGGCCGGCCTGATCGCGAGGCTCCGCCGCCACGTCGCATTCGGTGTCGAAGCCGAAGGAGCGGTTGTTCAGATTGGTCGAACCCACGCGCAGGACGGCGTCGTCATAGATCGAGACCTTGGCGTGGACGATGATCCGCTCGCCCCCCTTGGTGTAGGGCGTGAACGCGAAGAAGCGGTTGTGGCGGTCTGCCTGCTCCAGCCGGAAGAGGATCTCCGACCGCGCCGTATCCATGGTCATGCGGTCGAACCAGCTTGGGCTGCTGCCGGTAGAGACCAGAATGATCTCCGGGCCATCCTCCTCCGCCAGCCGCTCTGCGAGAGCGGCGGCGATGACGGGCGAGGTGAAATACTGGTTCTCGAAATAGATCAGCTTCTTCGCGCCGCGGATGGCGTCGAGGTGAAGCGCCTCGTTTTCGCGAACCTCGCTCCGTCCGCCCGTAGCGGGCTCGGTACGCGCGATGGCCACCGGAACGTCGCGCATAACCGGTTCAACCCCGTCGGGCCAGGGGTCGCTGTCGACTTGGTCCGGCACGGTCCGTTCCCACGTCGAGCGGAACCAGCGCTCACGCGCCAGATCGCCAAGCGCCCGGGCGGCGGCGCCGTCCATGACGGTCATCACCTCGTGGCGCGGCGACGGGATTTCTCCCGACGGCTGGCAACGCCGCGGGTCGCCGTCGATATGTTCTTCCGAATCCCAGCGGTCGGTCGAGATGTCCCCGCCGCCGCAGAAGGCCACGGCGTCGTCGATGATCACCGCCTTCTGATGATGGCAGGCGCCGAACGCGCCGGGCTTGTCGAGCCGGAACTCGACCATCCGCTTGCGGAACCAGCCCTGCGCCTTGTGCGGATAGAAGCCCTGCGATGCCGCGATCAGAAGGGGCGACTTCCAGATCAGCAGCCGCACGTCCAGGTCGGGGTTCGACTTCACCAGCATGCGCAGCTGATGGCCGATCTGGGCCTGATGATCGTTGTGGGCGCTCTCGGGATCCAGCCGGGTGCGCGGGTCGAACTGCCAGCCGAGGATGACAATCGACCGTTGCGCCTTGGCCAGCGCCGAGCGCAGGGCCTCGAAATAGGCCGCGTTCTCCATCAGCACCGCGAAACGGTCAGCCGTCTCCACCCGCCAGCAGTTAGAGCCGGGTTTCAGCAGGCTTTGGCTGTGTTTGACGCTCAAATCAGTCATGGCGTTGGTTTGGCCCATTCGCGTAGCGGGCGCCGTACGCCTCAAGCTTTACAGGACGCGCGCCGGCCCTTTCCGTTCCACTCTGTAGCGCAGATGGTCAATGGTGACGCTTTGTTCATGCGCTCGCGGATTGTCCGAACGCCGTTTTAAGCGCATAAGTCGGACTGCAGTCGGGACAGGGAGATCGGCGATGCAGGCGCTGATCGAATTCATTGCGGGGTTCGTCGCCATTCTGGCCGCTGCGGCGCTGTCGCAGTTCGGGTTGAATCTCGACCCGCCGCAAAAGTCCGAGCGCGAAATCCACCGGGTGCGCGATTGCGACAACGCCGCTGCATCGGCCGTGGTCTTCGCGGCTTCTTCCGAGCGCAAACAGGACTGCTGATCCGCCGCGTGTGGACGGACGCGGGATTCCTTCCGCCTCGCCTTTGCGCGCCGCGATTGACTCGTTAGGGTCGCATCGTCCTCTCGCGCGTCGGTCGCCGACGCCGCTCCGTGACGAGATCGCCGCACCATGAAACCACCCCGCCAACGGCCCCCGCTGAACCTGACCGAACCGGACCCCGAGGTCGGTGCGGCCGACTCCGGTCCGGAGATGGTTCAGTCGACGCCCGAGCCGGCGCCCGAGCGGCCGATGTCCGAACGCCGTCGGCGCCGGATGGCCGAAGATCAGCGCCGAGCTGAGGAACGCGCCGCCGCCGAAGCCGCCCGCGCCGTATCCGCCGCCGACCTGGCCGGCGCCGAACTGGGCGTCTCCGCTGAGGCGCCGCCCGTCGCCTATGACCCGCCGCCCTTGCCCGCCCCGGCCCGCCGCTCCCAGGTCGCCGCGCCTTCCGGTCGCCATGCCTATGTCGTCGCCGGGGTCGCCTCGGCCCTGTGGATCGGCGGAGTCGCGGCCTGGTTTATGTACGAATTCGGCGCCGGCGCCGTCGAACTGGAGCCCCTGCGGCTCGCCGTCTACGCCCTGATCGCCTTGGCCCCGGCCGGTATGGCGATCATGCTCGCCCACGCAGTCCGCCAGGGCGCCGGTCTCGCCGCCGAGACGCGTCGCGCCCGTGAATTGTCCGAGGCACTGATCGCCCCGACCGCGCTCGCGGCGCAGCAGACCGGAGAGGTTCTGCAGTCCCTGCGCCACGACATAGACCAGGCGTCGCTGGCCGCCGAACGCGCCCGCACCGACATGGCCCTGCTGCGGGAGGCCCTGTCGCAGGAAACCACCCGCCTGAACGAGGCCGCGGAAACCGCCGGCCGCACCGCGCGTCGGCTGGCCGAGGAACTGGGCGGCGAACGCACCCAGATGGCGGCGCTTGGCGCGCAACTGGATACGCAGGCGTCCGGCGTGCTGGACGCCGTTGAGCGCCAGTCCCGCATGGTCGTCGACGCATCCGATCTGGCCCAGACCCAGCTGCGCGAGGCCGAGGCCGCCCTTGCCGCCCGCGCCGCCGATCTGGCCGCCGCCGCCGGCGAGGCCCAGGACGCCGCCCGCGTCGCCGCCGACGATCTGGCCCGCCAGACCCTGAGGCTCGAGAACGCCGGCTCGGGCGTCGCCGAACAGATCCAGTCGGTTGAGGAAGGCCTCGGCCAACAGCGCGCGGCCCTCGTCACCGCCGCCTACGCCCTGCGCACCGATCAGGAAGACTTCTCCGCCCAGGTTGAGAGCCAGCGGGCCCAGCTGACGGAACAGCTGTCGGCCAGTCGCTCGGCCGCCGGTGAACTGGGCGACACCTCGACCCGCACGGCCGAGACGATCCGCGACCTTGTCGAGGCCGCGACCGACCAGTTCCGCGCCCTCGTGGAAATGTCACATCGCGAGGCTGACGGGTTCGACGCTGCCACCAAGCTGGCCCTCGACCGGTTCGAGGCCCTCGCCGCCGAGGCTCGCGACGCCTTGGTGGAGGAAACCCGGCTGGCGCTGTCGGCGCTGCAGGCCACGGCCGAGGAGTCCCGCGCTGCAGCCGCCGACGCGGCGGAACAGGCCCGGATGCGCGCCGATCGTCTGGGGGAAACCCTGTTCGAGGCCGCCCAGAAAGCCGATCAGGCCGCAGACGCGCGCGTCGACAGCGCGCGGAAGATTATCGTCGAGACCGGCGGGCTGGTCGACGAGGCCGGCGAGCGCGCCCTCGAGCGTCTGGAAACCACGCTGGAGCGGATGAACATCGCCCTGACCCGGATCGACGAGACGATCGGCGATCTGGACGAACGCGCCGCCCGCCTGCCCGAGGAAGCGCAGAAGCGGGTCGACGCCGTCCGAACCTCCGTCGAGGAGGGCCTGGCCGCCCTGTCCGCCGCTTCTCAGAAGGCAGCGGCCGACACAGAGGCGCTGGACTCCGGCTTCCAGGAGCGGGTGCGCCGCAACTACGACATGCTGACCGAAGCGGTCCGGCTGATGGGCGTGGTGTCAGGCGATACGCCCGCCATCCGCCGCCGCGAACCTGCGCCGGCCGTGTCGCCCCCGCCGGAACCGGAGGCGCCGCGCGAACGTCCCGCCAAGGCCGATGAACCGCGCGGCTTCGGCCTGCGGGGCCGGCTGAAGCTGGAGCCCATGCCCGGCTCGACGCCGCCCGCCACACCCGCCGCCGACCGTCTGGGCTGGAGCGATCTGGTCGATGACGGGCCGGGCGAGGCCCCGCTGGATCTCGATACACCGATCATGCCGGGCGCCGACATCGAGGGACTGGAACAGCGCGTCATTGCCGCGATCCGGCGCATGGGCGTCGATCCCAACGCCCTCCTGCCCCGCTCCCGTATCGAGGAAGCCGCACAGGCCGTGGCCGACCGCGATCCGGACCGGGCGCGCCAGATCGTCAGGCGCGTCGCCCCGGCCGCGGTTCGCAGCGTGTCCCGCCGGGTCCTGACCGATCCCGACCTGCGAGCGGACGCCGAAGCCTATGTACGCGCCGTCGCCCGGGATCTGGCGGCGCGAGCGGGCGCGGGCGACGCCTCCGGCATTCAGGGCCGACTGACGTCCGACGGCGGTCGCGCCTTCATGCTGCTGGACGCCGCCATCGGCGATCTCGCCTGAGGCGGGTTTCCGGCTTGACGGACACGCGGGAAGAGCCGCACGGTCCGGCAGGCTGTCATATATCCGTCACCTAAGTAGGAGCCATGCCCGACATCGCTGCAGAAACGCCGCCGGATCATCGCCCTGCGATCGTGATCTGCGCGTGGGATTCCGGGGAAAAGGGCTGGGACCCGGTCGAGGATCTGTCGGGCGTGCCGTGGAGCCCCGCCGGCGCGCGGACCGTCCCGGTTCCGGGCGGCGAACCCGCGGCTCTGGCGCAGACCCTTGCCGCACACCTCGGCGACCAGCGCTGCCGTGCCCTGCTGCTGGTCGGACGCACGCGTCGCAGCGCGAATTTTCGATTGCAGATTCGGGCCGAAAACCGCTCGCTCGACGGCGTGCATCGCCTGACCAGCGTCGGCCCCGCCATCGCCCGGGCCACGGCCCCTGCGGCCGACATCGTCAGGGCTTTGAACGAGGCGGGCCTTCCGGTCGACACCAGTTCGGACGCAGAGGACGATGCGGGCAGCTATCTGCTGTACCGCGTGCTGTCCGACCTCCCCGAGGGACTGGATACGCCCGCCGTGGGCCTGCTGCGCGCCCCGGAAAACATGTCCGACGCCGATGTCCAGCGGGCGGTGAAGACCGCCGCCGAAGCCATGGCGCGTCACCTTTCGCCGTTGCCGCGCTCCCGCGCCAGCTGACGCCTGAGTGGCAGCGCCGCCAGCAGACCCGCCGCCGCCATCGCCGCCATCGCCCAGTAGCCGCCCGCGCCATAGCGGTCGTACAGCGTACCCGACGCCGCCGTGGCCAGGCCGATCAGCACGCCGGCCGACAGCACGGAGCTGAGCATCTGCCCCGCCGTCTGGCTGTCGCCCGGCGCGAGCCGTTCGACGATCTGGATCCCGGCCAGGAAGGTGGCGGCGAATGTCAGGGCGTGCAGACCCTGCAGCGGCCACAGCATCCATAGCGGCGGCTCGAGCGCCATGACGCTCCAGCGCAGGACAGCCGCCGCCGCGCCGACCACCAGCATTATCCATGGCCCGACGCCCGCGCGACGACGCCAGGGTTCAAACAGCCACATCAGGGCGATCTCGGCCACGACCCCGAAAGCCCAGAGCTGGCCCGTCACCGCCTCGCTGATCCCCTCCGCCTTCCAGAGGATGGCGGAGAAGCCGTATTGATAGGCATGCGCCGCCTGCACCGCCCCGATGGCGAAGATGGCGGTCATGAAGGTCGGATCCCTGACCAGCCGGCCAAGACCCCTGAACCGCTCCCGGCCCCGCAGGGGCTCGCCGTCAGCGACCGGCTCGGCCGGCAGGGCGAGGATCGCGACCACGGCGAGACCAAGCGAGGCGACCACCAGCCAGACGATGATCGCATCGGCGGGAGTGGTCAGCAGGAGGGCGCCCATGACCATATTGGCCGCGACGAAAGCCGCCGAACCGAATGCGCGCGGCAGGGCGAAGGTATAGCCATGCCGCCCCGACAGACGCAGGTTCAGGACGTCGGTCAGGGGCACCAGAACCCCCATCGCGGTCGCGCCCACGAACCAGCACGCGGCCCATGCGACATAGCCGTCGACCAGTCCGGCCGCGCCATATCCCAACGTCATGACCACGCCCATCAGCGCGATGGGCGTGCGTCGAAGTTTGAATCCGTCAGCCCATACAGCCAGCAGCGGCCCGGTGATGATTCGGGCCAGCATGGGGATGGCCAGCAGGGTCCCGATCTGCGCGCCGCTCAACCCACGCGAGCTTAGCCATAAGCCTGCAAACGGAAGGCTCACCCCGGTGGCGCCGAAGAGCAACACATACTGCAAAGCCAGGCGCTGGGCGGCGTTCATATGTCGGGGAATAGCAGACGGGCTGGATTCTGTCGGCTAGCGTTCCGGTCATGAGCGTGACGCGTAGTCTGGCGGTCTTCGCCGCCCTGAACGGAGCCCTCGCGGTCGCGATCGGCGCCTTCGCGGCGCATGGCGCGGGTCCCCAGATCAAGAGCCTTCTGACCACCGGCGGTCACTACCAGATGGTCCACGCCCTGCTGGCCCTGATCTGCGCCATCTGGCCGGCTCGTACGCGCCTTGTAACCCTCGCAGGGTGGCTGGCCGCGACGGGTGGACTGGTGTTCTGCCTCGCCCTGTCGGCCGTGGCCCTGCTCAGCCTGCCGGTCATGGGAGCCGTCGCCCCGATAGGCGGCGTGCTGATGATCTCGGCTTGGCTTTTACTCGCCGTTACCGCATTGCGGTCACAAACCGTCACCGCCTGACCGGCGCGAACAAGAGACCGATTACCGTATGGCCTTCCCCGCGCCCGCAACGACCCGCCGTGAGCTGTTCCCGGAGATCGAGCCCTACGCCACCGGCTTCATGCCGACCGGCGGGGTGCATGAGATCTACTATGAGGAATGCGGCAATCCCCAGGGCATCCCCGTCGTCGTCCTGCACGGCGGCCCCGGCGGTGCGGTCAATCCGGGCATGCGGCGCTATTTCGACCCCGCCAGATACCGCATCGTCCTGTTCGACCAGCGCGGCTGTGGCCGCAGCCGGCCCAATGCTTCCCTTGAAGAGAACACGACCTGGACGCTGATCGAGGACATCGAGCGCCTGCGTGAGCTGCTGGGCATCGACAAATGGGTGGTGTTCGGCGGCAGCTGGGGTTCGACCCTGTCGCTGGCCTACGCCATCACCCACCCCGAGCGGGCCCGGGCCCTGCTGCTGCGCGGCATCTTCCTGCTGACCAAGCCCGAGTTGCACTGGTTCTATCAGGACGGCGCGTCGAACATCTTCCCGGACGCCTGGGAGCGGTTCCTCGCGCCCATTCCCGAGGACGAGCGGCACGACCTGATGGGCGCCTACTACAAACGCCTGACCGGCGAGGACAAGGCCGAGCGCGAACGCTGCGCCATCGCCTGGTCCAGCTGGGAAGGCGAGACGGTCAGCGTCGAAGGCCCTGACGCCCGGCCCGAGAAGTTCGCCGAACCCGATTTCGCCGTCGCCTTCGCCCGCATCGAATGCTGGTATTTCGTCAACGGCGGCTTCTTCCCCGAGGAAGGCTGGCTGCTGAAGAACATCAGCCGCATCAGGCACATCCCCTGCTGGATCGCCCAAGGACGGTTTGATGTGGTGACGCCGATCACCAGCGCCTGGGCCCTGCACCGCGCCTGGCCCGAAGCGAAGCTGGACATCGTCAAGGACGCCGGCCACGCCTCGACCGAGCCCGGCATTATCGACAGCCTGGTGCGCGCCACGGACTGGGCGGCGGGGCTTTAAGGCCCTCCTGTTTCGAGGACCTAGGCCGGGTTGGTTTTCTCGACCATTTCGGACAGCTGGAAGCCAATGCGACGCGCTGCGCGCTCCTCGGGCTTCTTGCGGACGTCCAGCAGGACGTTGATCTGGGCGTAGTGCTGGATCAGCCGGACCGGCTTGCCGTCGGCGTTCTTGCCCAGGAACATGATGAAGTCGGGGCCCCAGAACCCCACGTCCTCGATCGACATCGTCCCGTCGCCGGGCAGGCCGACGATGCGAGCGCCCACCTCCTCGTCCTTGTCGAGGCCCTTCTCAAAGTCCTCGATCAGCTTGGACAGGCGCACGAAGGCCCATTCTGCGGGGTTTTCGCGCATGCGCACGCCGTCGGTCAGCGCCGCCTGCTGTTCGGGCGTTGCCGTGGGCAGGACGGGCTCGGGACAGGGCTTGTCGCCGCAGTCGGACTGGAACAGCGAGGCGGGAGCGACGACGGGGGCGTCAGGCGCGGGATCGGCGGAGGCAGGCTTGGGATCGGATTTGCTCATGGTCCGACCCTAACGCACCAGATCGGATTCAGAACAGTCCGTGGCCCTTGGGCAGTTCGGCGTAGCGGTGCACGCGGGTCGCCAGCACGAGGCCGAAGCCGAACATGACGGTCATCATGGACGAGCCGCCATAGGACAACAGCGGCATGGGCACCCCGACCACCGGCGCCATGCCCATGACCATCGCGCCGTTGATGAGCACGAACAGGGCGAAGAAGGACGTCATCCCGGCCGCGGCGATCCGGCCGAAATGGCTGTGGGCCAGCGAGGCGATGCGCAGGGCGATCAGGATGATGGCCACATAGCAGGCCAGTACGGTGAAGGAGCCGACGAAGCCGAACTCCTCGGCCACCGTCGAGAAGATGAAGTCCGTGTGCCGTTCGGGCAGGAATTCCAGCTGGCTCTGGCTGCCGAGACCGTAACCCTTGCCCAGCAGGCCGCCCGAGCCCAGCGCGATCTTGGACTGGATGATGTTGTATCCCGTGCCCGACGGATCGGACTCCGGGCTCAGGAAGGTCAGCACGCGGTTGCGCTGATAGTCGTGCATCCCGAACATGACGAAGGGCGGAATGATCGCGACGGCCGCGGCGGCGGCTGCGGCGATGACGCGCCAGCTCAGCCCGGCCACGAACATGACCACCGCGCCCGTCAGGCCGATGACCATGGCCGACCCGAGGTCCGGTTGTTTGGCCACAAGAATGAAGGGAACCCCGATCATGCCGGCGGGGATGAGCAGCTTCCACGACCAGCGCGCCTCCTGCGCCGTGTGGTTGTGGTACCAGCGGGCCAGCGCCAGAACGAGGCCCAGCTTCATGAACTCGGCCGGCTGGATGCGCATGAAGCCGAGGTTCAGCCAGTTCTTCGCGCCCCCGGCGGTGTAGCCGAGCGGCGTGAACTCGATCATCAGAACCAGCAGAAGCACAACGCCGTAGAGCGGATAGGCCATGCGGAACCACCACTTCGGATGGAGCATGGCCAGACCCAGCATGACCACCAGCATGGCGCCGAAACGGATCACATGCTTGATCGCCCAAGGCTGCCAGTGACCGCCCGCGATGGAATAGAGCATGGCGGCGCCGACCATGGCCACGAGGCTGATGAGGCCGATCAGACGCCAGTCCAGCTCGCTGATCTTGGTCGAGATGCGATCGCGTTCGCCGGGACGGGTCAGGGCGGAGGCGGTCATCGCGGGGCCTCGGGCAGATAGGGACGCGGGCCGGTCGCGGAGGTCGCCGGAGCGGCGGGTGTCGCGGACGGGGCCGGGGTGTGGGCCACCGGATCCTCGGGCGCCGCGCCGGCCACTTCATCCGTTGCGGGCTCGGGCGCGAGAGCCTCGGGCGGGGGCGGCCGCTGGATGCGCTCCAGCATCTCGGGATCCTTGAGGAGGGTCGTGCGCATGATTTCGCGGGCGCGCGGCGCGCCGGCCGTCGCGCCGCCCTTGCCGCCGTGTTCGATGATGACCGCCACGGCATATCGGGGCGCGTCGACCGGGGCGAAGGCGACGAACAGGTTGTGGTCCTTCAGCGCCCAGATGTTCGACTTGCGCGGACCCGAACCATAGCTGCGGACCTGCGCCGTGCCGGTCTTGCCGGCCATCTGGATATCGCCCAGCCCCAGCTGGGACTGACGATAGGCGGTGCCGGACCGGTCGTTGGCCACTGCGACCATGCCCTGACGCACGATCTCGACATGTTCAGGCGGGAACGGCAGGTCCGGCACCGCGGCGCCCGACGGTTGTTCCACCCCGCCAACCGATTTGATCAGGCGCGGGTTGATGGCCTTCTTCGCATTGGCGATGCGTGCGGTCATCACGGCCAGTTGCAGGGCGGTGACGTTCACATCGCCCTGGCCGATGGCGACGGACAGGGTCTCGCCCGGAAACCAGACGCGCGACTCCGGGTTGGGATTACGGCGGTTGTAGTTGGCCTTCCACGCCTTGCTGGGCACCGAACCCGCCTTCTGGTTGCCGACCCCGATGTCGTAGGTCTGCATGAAGCCGATCTTCTTCGCCGTCTCCTGGATCAGGTCGACGCCGGCGCGGTTGCACATGTGGTAGAAATAGACGTCGCAGGAGTTCTTGATGGCGTCGTGCATGTTCTGCGCGCCATGGCCGCGCGGCTCCCAGCAGCGGAAGGTGCGGTTCCCGTAGCGATAGCCGCCCGTGCAGGTCACCCGCTCGTCCGGGTCGACACCGGCCTCGAGGATGGCCAAGGCCGTGGTCATCTTGAACGTCGAGCCGGGGTGGAAGACGCCGTTCAGCGTCTTGTCCAGCAGGGGCTTGCGCTCGTAGTCGGACAGGGCGCGGTAGATGCTCGACGGCACGCCGCCTACGAACAGATTGGCGTCGAACGACGGCGCCGAGACCATGCACAGGATGTCGCCGTTGCGGACGTCCATGACCACGCAGCCGCCGGACTCCTCGCCCATCACTTCCAGCGCGCGGTTCTGCACGTCTGCGTCGAGCGTCAGCATGACGTCCTTGCCTGGCACGGCGGGACGCGAGCCACCGACATCCTCGGCCACCACCCTGCCCCGCGCGTCGACCTCGACCCGGTTGCCGCCGGCCTCGCCGCGCAGGTCCGCGTCGAAGGACTTCTCCACGCCCTGACGGCCGATGCGGAAGCCGGGGTTGTAGAGGATCTCGGGGACCTTCTCGCCCTTGTCCTCGATCGCCTTGATGTCGCGGTCGTTGGGCTTGGCCACATAGCCGATGACGTGGGCGAAGGCCCCGCCGAACGGATAGTACCGGGCCTCGTTCATGTCGGCCATGACGCCCGGAAGCTCGTTGGCGTACAGATTGACCTTGGCGAATTCCTCCCAGCTCAGATCGCTCTTGACCGGGACGGGCGAAAAACGGGGCGCGGCGTTGACCTCGCGGATGATCGAACGGCGCCGGTCCATGGTGTCGGGCAGCAGGCGGCCCAGCAGGTCCAGCGTCTGGTCAAGATCCTTGGTCTCGTCGCGCACGACCAGCACCCGGAAGCTGGGACGGTTGCCGGCGATGACGACGCCGTTGCGATCCAGAATCCGGCCGCGCGGCGGCGGCACGAGGCGGAAGTTGAACTGGTTGTTCGCCGCCTGCGTCGCGTATTCGCCCGCCTGGATGACCTGCAGCTGGGCCAGCCGGCCGGTCAGGGCGATACCGGCGATGGCCGTCAGCCCGCCGAAGACGAAGGTGCGGCGCAGGAAGGATCCCTGCCGCTCGTTGACGTCGGAAAAGAAGATAGAGGGTTCCGAGCTCATCGGAACCTCACGTCGCCGTCCTCGAACCGCTCGATCATCTGGTTGGCGAACGGGAAGAGCAGCAGGGTCGGGACCACCTGGCCGATCAGCGCCAGCAGGCTGGCGGCGTTGTGGTCGATGAAGATGCGCACGAGGTAGACCAGCAGGAAGGCCAGACCACAGCAGGCGGCGAACCAGACGAACAGGACGGCGGTGTCCTGGCCGATCAGGAAGCTGCGCGAGGCCAGGACGATCGCATAGATGGCCAGAAGCGACAGGGCCCAGAGGCCGAGCGGGCCGTAGGTGAAGATGTCCAGCCCCAGCCCCAGCAGGGTCAGGACCAGCGGCGCCACGATGGACGGCCGGATCAACGGCCATGCAAAGGCCAGCACCATGGGAATGACCGGCTCGGGCAGGCTCAGGCCGAAGACCTTGACCGGGGTGGCCAGAACGATGGTGGCCGCGACCGTGATCAGGGCCGGATAGACGATCCACTGCATCGGCCCGACCACGCGGACCGCGACGGGGCGTCTCATTCGGTCCCCCCGGCGGGAGGCGGGGTTTCAGCGGCCGGCGGCGCGGCGGCGGGCGCTGCCTGCGTCGGAGCGGGGCGCGGTCGGGCGGCCTCCACGGCGTCGGCGCGGGCCGCAGCGGCGTTGGACTCGGTCGTGCGGGCGCGGGCCGCGTCGCGTCGGGCAGCGGAATCGGTGATGGCGCCGGTCTGGGCCGCCGTGGCTTCAGTCAGGGTGCCCAGGGCGGCCAGCGGTGGCGCGTTGAGGTCGTCCGAGCCGATCAGCTGGCCGAAGTCCTCGAACAGCATGACGCGGACATAGTCGATGGCGCCCCGGTCGCTGAACAGCTTGACCCGCCAGGATCCGTCGATCCCCTTGGCGGCGACGCCGATGGGCACGCCCCGCGGGAAGCCGCCGCCGTCGCCCGAGGACAGGATGCGGTCGCCGGCCTGAACGGCCCCGACGCCGCGAATGAACTCCAGCCGCGGGTTATCGCTGCCGTCGCCGGTCAACAGGGCGCGCGCGTCCGTTCGGTCGACCAGCACGGGGGTCCGGCTGGCGACGTCGGTCAGCAGCACCATCCGGCTGACGTTCGACGAGGTTCCGACGATACGGCCGACCAGACCGTGCTCGTTGATCACGGGGTTGCCGACCTTGACGCCCTTGGACGCGCCCGCGTCGAGCAGTCGGGCGCGCGAGAACGGGCCGCGGGTATCGGAAATGGAGCGGGCCGTCTGCATGGCCACGGGCGGCTCGGGCCGGATGCCCAGCATGGCCTCGTAGCGGGCGTTGACGTTCTTCAGGGCGATGGCCTGGTCGCGCCAGGGCGCCAGTTCGGCCAGCTCGCGCTTCAGCCGGCGGTTTTCCGAGACGGCGAAGAAATAGCCGCCGACATAGTCGGTCGCGGCGCCGAACCAGCGGACCGGCGCGGCGAAGACCCCCCCGACCGGACCGGCGACCGACTCGACCCCGGCGCGCACCGGTTGATAGGGCGACGTCTGGGCCCGGGCGTCGCTGATCAGCAGCAGGACGCAGCCGATCGCGGCCAGCACGACAGCCACGGCCGCGGTCCACACCAGCGGCACCTTGATGTTCTCGAACGGTCCGTCGCGAAACGCCACGGCGCGCCTTCCTGGGAAAGAGGGAATCAGCGGGAACCCCCCCGCCGACGTCAGCAGCCTATCGCAAAATCCGGGTCAGTTGGAAACCGGCCCGGCCCCCTGATGACAGGGATTTGCGGCGGAGTTGGGGATCAAACCCTAGAGGGCCGAATCCAGCACGCCCTTCATCCACCGGGGATGCTCGAGCACGCGGCCGCAACCGATGGCGACGCAGGACAGCGGATCGTCGGCGACCGAGACCGGCAGACCCGTGTGGTCGCGGATTTCGGCGTCCAGACCGCGCAGCAGCGCGCCGCCGCCGGTCAGCATGATGCCCTTGTCGGCGATGTCGGCGGCCAGTTCCGGCGGGGTGGCTTCCAGGGCGACCTTCACCGCCTCGACGATCTGGGTCACCGGCTCGGCGAGGGCTTCAGCGGCCTGACGCTCCGAGATGCGAACCTCGCGGGGCACGCCCTGCATCAGGTCGCGGCCCTTGACGTCGATCGACAGGCCTTCGCCGTCGGCCGGGATGCGGGCGGTGCCGATGTCCTTCTTCGCCTCGTCCATCTTGTCGCCGCCAACGCGGACCGAGCGCGAATAGACGATGCCCGACAGCGACAGCACGGCCACCTCGGTGGTGCCGCCGCCGATGTCGACGACCATGGAGCCGGTCGGCTCGTGGATCGGCAGGCCGGCGCCGATCGCGGCGGCCATCGGCTCGTCGATCAGGCCCACGCGGCGGGCCGAGGCGTTGAGGCAGGARTCGTTGATGGCGCGGCGTTCGACGGCGGTGGCGCCCGACGGCACGCAGACGATGACCTTGGGATTCACGAAGCCCTTGCGGTTATGAACCTTGCGAATGAAGTGCTTGATCATCTCCTCGGCGACTTCGAAGTCGGCGATGACCCCGTCGCGCATGGGACGGATGGCTTCCATGTGGCCCGGGGTGCGGCCGAGCATCTGCTTGGCCTCGATGCCCACGGCGTGGACGATCTTGCGACCGCCGACGTTGCGCAGGGCGACGACCGAGGGCTCGTTCAGGACGATGCCCTTGCCCTTCATGTAGATCAGGGTGTTGGCGGTGCCGAGGTCGATGGCGATGTCGTTGGAGATCGCGCCGAAAATGCTGGAGAACATGGGTCCGGGATACCGTTCGTTCGGGCCTTGCGGCGACGCCCCGGCGACGCGCATCCCCACGCACCGCTTCCTGATCGTTATCGCCTGACCGACCTTACGGCTCGTTTGGCAGTGTGTGACGGTGATTACAAGCCCTTCCAAGCGTTGCTGGCGAAGCCGTGACCGGACTCACGCCGCGTCATGGACACGTCCGCCAAAACGGGCCTCCGCTTCGGCGGCCGGATACAGACTGTCTTCCTCCATCGCGACCCGCACGGACAGGACAGCGAGTATCCCCGCGGTCGCGCTGGCGAAGCGCGGGGGATCGGCAAGGATGGCCGTTGCGGTCCAGTGATCGCGAAAACGCACCCAGATTTCGAGGAGCTTTCCCACGCTGTCAGAAGCCTCGGCGCCGAGGGTTCTGAGGCGTTCGTCAGACGCGTTCATCAGAAGGGGATAGAGTTCCGCGTCCTCGCTGGTCAGGTGGGGAACCAGCAACAGGTCGACATCCGCAACGAGACGGCGGGCCTCATGGGCGTCGTCCCGCGTCCTTATACGTCCGCACAGCCCCCCCAGGACCGAAAACCTGTCGATTATAACGGGGTGCTCGCACCTCAACGCCCGGATGTCCAATACGCGACCTTACAACTACAAAACGCACTCTCGCGCCGGAAGTATGAAGGCTGCTTTAAGGTAAGTTTCCGGAGGTGGCGCTGCTGCTGATCAGTCGTCCGCCCCGGACGCGGCCTCGCGACGTTTGACCAGTTCGCGGACGCCCAGCATCAGACCCAGCCACACGACGGCGACGCCGGCGAGGATCAGCGAGGTCCAGACGCCGTCGCCGCTGACCGCGGAAACCACCGCCCCGCCGAAGAAGGACACCAGCGCCGTCTTGGGCAGCACGCCCAGGGCGCACCCCGCCAGAAAGCGCCAGAACGACGCGCGAGTCGCGCCGAACGCCATGTTGACGACGATGAACGGCGCCGATGGCACGTTGCGGATCATGAAGCTGGCGTAGAAGGCGTTCTTTCCGATGAATCCCTTGAGCCGGCCCATGGTCCGGCCCCCGAACCGGTCGACGAGCCGCGCCGTCGGCCCGCGCCCCAGCCAGTAGGTGAAGCCGGCGGAAATGATGGTCGCGGCCCAGCTGTAGAAAAAGCCCAGCGACGGCCCGAAGGCGACGACGCAGGCGGCGATCAGGATGAACTGGGGCGCGCCGATGAAGGCGGCGGCGATGAACAGGATCACCGTGGCCGCGAAGGCCCACGGGCTGCCGGAATAGCCCTGCAGCCAGTGTTCGAGATTCTCCTCGGCCGCCAGCCCCAGCTGGCTCTTGCCGATCGCCAGCAGGCCCACGGTCGCGCCCAGCAGCAGCGCCGTCGCCAGCACGGCCCGCCAGCGGCGGGCTTCCATGTTGAGAATGAAATCGAGGAGGCGACGCATGGCGTGGGTTACCACTCCCCGTGCGTGCAGACCAAGCTTGCCTGGCAGCCTAACGCAGCTGACTGTCCTTGCTGCCCCTGCGGTTGATCCCGGCGAGAACGATGCGGCTGTCCCGTCCGGACTGGCAATGCACGCAGGTGCGGCCCCCCGGAAGAGCGCGGCGGCGGGCCATGGGAATTTCCTCGCCGCATTCCACACAGTCCGGCGTGCCCTCTCCAGCGGGCATGCGGGCGCGCGCCGTCAGTACGCCGTCGGTGACAGTGTCCTCGATCTGATCCAGAACCGCCCCGTCGCGTGTCCAGCCGCCAGCCATTTGATCTCCAATTTTCCCAAGTTGTCAGTGCCTTAAATGGGAACGAGAGACCCATGTTCCAAGTCCTTGCCCCATGACGTTTGATCCCCCTTTCGCATCTGCGTAAGGATTGCGCGCCGTTCGCCGGGAGTCGCCATGTCCAGCCTTCAGTCCGCCGCCCTGTCCCGTGTGAAGCCCTCGGCCACCCTGGCGGTGACCGCCCGGGCCCGCGAGCTGAAGCGCGAGGGCCGCGACGTGATCGGACTGGGGGCCGGCGAGCCGGACTTCGACACGCCCGAGAACATCAAGGAGGCCGCCATCGCGGCCATCCGCCGGGGCGAGACCAAATACACCGACGTCGACGGCCTGCCCGAACTGAAGGCGGCGGTGGCGGCCAAGTTCGCGCGCGAGAACGGGCTGAAATACGAGACCAGCCAGATTCACGTCGCCCCCGGCGGCAAGACGGTGATATACAACGCCCTGGTCGCGACCCTGTCGCCCGGCGACGAGGTGATCGTGCCGGCGCCCTACTGGGTAAGCTATCCCGACATGGTTCTGCTGGCCGGCGGCGAACCCGTGACGGTGATCGGGCATGAGGCCGACGGCTTCAAGCTGAAGCCTGAGGCGCTGGAGGCGGCGATCACGCCGAAGACGCGCTGGCTGATCCTGAACAGCCCGTCCAACCCTACCGGCGCGGCCTATACCGGGGCCGAGCTGGAGGCGCTGGCCGCCGTTCTGCGCCGCCATCCGCAGGTCTGGGTCATGACCGACGACATGTACGAGCACCTGATCTACGGCGACTTCGACTACAAGACGATCGCCCAGGTCGCGCCCGACCTCTACGACCGGACGCTGACGGTGAACGGCGTGTCCAAGGCCTACGCCATGACGGGCTGGCGCATCGGCTATGCGGGCGGGCCGAAGCCGCTGATCGACCTGATGCGCAAGGTGGCGGGGCAGACGACCTCCAACCCCTCCTCGGTCAGCCAGTGGGCGGCGGTCGAGGCGCTGAACGGGCCGCAGGACTTCATCGCCGAACGCGCGACCCATTTCGAGGCCCGCCGCGATCTGGTCGTGTCGATGCTGAATCAGGCGACGGGGATCCGCTGCGCCACGCCCGAAGGCGCCTTCTATGTCTATCCGTCGATCGAGGGGCTGATCGGCAAGGCGACCGAAGACGGGACCGTGATCGACAGCGACGATACGTTCGCCACCGCCCTGCTGGACGCCGAGGGGGTGGCCGTGGTGCAGGGATCGGCCTTCGGCCTGAGCCCCTATTTCCGCATCAGCTATGCGACCTCGGAAACGGTGCTGGAAGAGGCGTGCCGCCGTATCCAGCGGTTCTGCGCCTCGCTGCGCTAGGCGGCGCGGCTGACGGCGAAGTCGGCCAGCTGCTCGAGGGCATCGACCCAGTCGCTCGGCGGCAAGCCAGCCAGAGACGCCTTGGCGGCGTCGGCGTACTCATAGGCTGTCGCCAGCGTCGCCCCGACCGCGCCCGAACCGATGACCAGCTCGCGCGCCCGGCGGAAGTCGTCCTCGGTGCGCTGGCCCTTGTTGATGGTGCGGTCCCAGAAGGCGTCCTCGCGACCGCGCGTGCGGGCGGCGGCCAACAGCAGCGGCATGGTGACCTTGCCCTCGCGGAAGTCGTCGCCGGCGTTCTTGCCCAGATCTTCCGACAGGCCGCCGTAGTCGAGGGCGTCGTCGGCCAGCTGGAAGGCCAGGCCCAGGTTCAGGCCGTAGGCGCGCAGGGCCTCAACGGCCTTCTCATCCGCCCCTGCGCCGACCGCGCCGGATTCAGCGGCGGCGGCGAACAGTTCGGCGGTCTTGGCCGAGATGATCCGCAGATAGGTTTCCTGATCCAGATTCAGGTCGTGCGCACGGGTCAGTTGCAGCACCTCGCCCTCGGCGATGACGCTGGAGGCGGTGGCGAGGATGCCCAGAGCGCGCATCTGGCCCGTCTCGACCATCAGTTCGAAGGCGCGGGCGAACAGGAAGTCGCCGACCAGCACGCTGGAGGGCGCCCCCCAGATCAGGTGCGCCGCCGTCTTGCCGCGGCGCAGGTCGGAGCCGTCGACGATGTCGTCGTGCAGCAGGGTGGCGGTGTGGATGAACTCGACGGCGGCGGCCAGCTTGACCGCGGCGGCGATGTCGCCCGTGGCGCCCGAGGCGCGCGCGGCGGCGAGGGTCAGCAGCGGCCGCAGGCGTTTGCCCCCGGCGCTGACCAGATGGTCGGCCAGCAGCGGTATCACCGGCACCTGGGACTGCATCCGCGCGATGATCAGGGCGTCGACGGCCGCCATGTCGCCTTTCGCCAGCCGAACCAGCGGTTCGACGTCACCCTTCGAGCGGGGATCGGCGGCGACGACAGCGTCCAACGGAAAACTCACTCGGCGCGGCGCGGGGGGAGGATCGCACCGGAAAATCCAGCCGCCGCCTTGCGGGGCGGCGATGCGGCGCACAATGGTGATCGGGCCATGAAGGGTCAAGCCGCGTGACCGCCGCACCATCTCAATCTGACGGCTTCCAGACCGTCGAAAACGCCTTGCTGGGGGGACGGGTCCGCCTGCGCCAGCCGGCAAAGGGCTATCGCGCAGGCATGGACGCAGCCCTGCTGGCGGCCGCCGTGGAGGCCGCGCCGGGGCAGCGGGTGCTGGAGGCGGGCTGCGGCGCGGGGGCGGTGCTGATGCAGATCGCCGCGCGGCGTGCCGACGCGGTCCTGACGGGGCTGGAGCGTGATCCGGCCATGGCGGCGCTGGCCCGCGAGAATGCCGCGCTGAACGGCGCAAACGCGACGATCGTCGAGGGCGACGTCGCGGCCGGCTTTCGGGCGATGGAGTTGGAGCCGTTCGACTGGGCCGTCAGCAATCCGCCCTTCTTCGACGATCCGGGCGCGCTGCGGGCGCCCTCCCCCGGCAAGCGCGGGGCGTGGATGGCGGACGACGGGCTGAAGGCGTGGACGGACTTCCTGTTGAAGGGGGTCCGCGAGGACGGGCGGATCGTGATCATCCACCGGGCGGACCGGCTGGCCGATCTGCTGGGTCTGCTCGGAGACAAGGCCGGATCCTTCGCGGTACGCGGCATTCATCCGTATGCGGACGAGCCCGCAAAGCGCGTGCTGGTCGCTGCCATAAAGACCGGCAAGGCACCTATGCGTCTGTTGCCGCCTCTGGTGCTGCACGACCGGTCGGGGGCCAAACACACGGCCGAGGCGGAAGCAATCCTGAGGGGCGAGACGGCGCTGGGGTTCTGATCCCTCCGTCCGTGAGTTATGGGACGCCATGCCCCTTCGTCCGCTCTTCGTCACCCAGGTCTATGAGGCCAGTCTGGCTGCCGGCCCCGGATTCGCCGCCTTCAACGCCAGCCTGTCCGACGCCTGTCGCATGCTGGCCGCCGAGGACCAGGCCGGGCGGGCCTGGTGCCGCGAACATAGGTATCGCGGCTACACCTCCTACGGCTCCCTCGCCGACCTGCCGCACCGGATGCCCGAGTTCGCCGAGCTGAAGCGCCATCTCGATCGGCACGCCCTGCTTTATGCGAAGGCGCTGAATTTCGATCTGGCGCGCAAGCCGCGGCTCGACAGCCTGTGGGTCAATATCCTCAAGCCCGGCGGGGGGCACAGCGGCCACATCCACCCGCACGCCTTCCTCAGCGGCACCGTCTATGTCGAGGTCCCCGACGGCGCTTCGGCCCTGAAGCTGGAAGATCCGCGCCTGCCGATGATGATGGCCCGCCCGGGCGTCCACGCCGACGCGCCCGAGGGCGAGAAGCCCTTCGTCTATCTGGCTCCGCAGGCCGGCACGGTCCTGATGTGGGAAAGCTGGCTGCGCCACGAGGTGCCGCCGAACGCGGCCAGGGCCGAGCGCATCTCGATCAGCTTCAACTACGCCTGAGGCCGGTCCGCCCGGTCGATCTTCCGTCGCTGGTTCGTTGATCGCGGTTTCGCCACTGGTACACCGTCAGCGTTCCCGTTCGAGACGCATTGATGATCATCGGTCTGACGCTGTCCGCAGCTATTTTGCTATCACTCCAGACGGGGCCTGCCCGTCCAGTGGCGTACGACGCCGAGCGGCAGGTAGCCCGGGCGATCGAAATTGCCCGGGCCAACTCCTACCGGTCGGCGTTGATCGACTGGCCGGTGCTGGAAGAGCGAGTTCATGCGGCGGCCATGGGCGCCCGCGACGTCGTGGACCTACTCCCGGCCTATGTGACGCTGACCCAGGAACTCGGCGATAATCATTCGTTCGTCCGACCGACGCAGGAAGTGTCCAACGGATGGAGAGACCGCCACGGTGGCCCGCTCGTGGTGCCGCGCACTCAACCCGGATTGCCGCCCATCACCTCGACTTTCCGGGGCCGGTCCGCTGAAAGCTCGGACACCGGCCTTCCTGGCGGCAAGTCCGCGCGGATCATCGTGATCCCGCGGATGTCTGGAGGGGGGCCAGCGGCCGACGCCTACGCAACGCAGACGGTAAGCATGGTGCTCGGTGCTCCCGAACACACGTGCGGCTATGTGCTCGATCTTCGCGGGAATGTCGGAGGAAACATTTGGCCCATGCTGGCGGGATTGTCCCCGCTGCTGGGGGAGGGGCCCGTCGGCGGGACACGCGACTCCTCAGGCAGGAAATTACGGAGCGGACGGGTCGAACGGGGTGTCGCGACGGCGGGGGAAGCGCCGTTGGCGACTGCAAGCGGGTGGCGTCATGAACCCCGCCTCGGCGAGATACCCGTCGCGGTGTTGATCGACGACGGCGTGGCCAGTTCTGGAGAAGGCGTCGCGATCGCGTTCATCGGCCGTCCGGGCGCACGCACCTTTGGACAGAAGACGCGAGGTCTCGCCACCTCGAACAGCGAATTCGCGATGGGAGACGGCGTCACCCTCGGCATCACCACCGCGATGATGATTGACAGGGCGGGCCGCGCCTACCCGGAGGGCATTACGCCGGACGAAGTCATTGCAGCCGACGCCGGGTCCGGTCAGCAAGTCGATCCTGTTGTCGATGCCGCAAAAACCTGGCTCGCTATGCAGCCGACGTGTGCGCCGTTAAGCCTGTGAGTTAGGGCGGTGAAAAGCTTGTTGGCCCATATCGACCGACGCTCGCCAAAATCTTTCGATCGCCATCGCCATGTTCGTCCCCCGCGCCACCGGCGTGCTCCTGTTGCTTTACAGCGGCTTCCACATGGCCATCGGCATGTGGGTGCCCCAGTTCCCGTGGCTGCTGACCGGCGCCCTGCTGGTCATCGGCTCGGTGGCGCTGCTGGCCTGCCAGCCGTGGTCGCGCGTTGTCGTCTATGCGACAGCCCTTGCGGCGGCGGCGGTCGGGCTGATCGGCCAGGTCGACGCGGCGGCCGACGCCCACGCTGACGTTTCCCTGGCGATGGTGATGTGGTGCCTTTGGACCTCGCTCTGGCTGGCTGTGTCCTACCTCGGCTCGCGCTACCTGCCCGACCCCGGGTCCGCCCCGGGCGCCTTCTGGCCGATCCGCCGGGTGTGAGCCCCGACCGCCGAAGCGGCAGTTGCGGCGGCCATGGCCGATCCCCGACCACTGTTTTCAGATCCCCGCCAAGGGCGCGACCATTCCCGCCTCATTTGCCCTCTGTGCAGAGGGCGGCTACATCCCGCGCCAACCTCCCCTACACCCCGAACGACAGGGCGCACCGCACCTCATGGCGCAGCAATATATTTTCCAGATGCAGGGTCTGACCAAGACCTTCCCCGGCGGCAAGAAGATCTTCGAGAACATCTGGCTACAACGACGCCAAGATCGGCGTCGTTGGCGTCAACGGCTCGGGCAAGTCCACCCTGCTGAAAATCATGGCCGGGCTGGACAGCGAGTTCAACGGCGAGGCCAAGGCCGCAGAAGGGATCAAGCGCGGCTATCTGGAGCAGGAGCCCCAGCTCGACGACAGTCTGAACGTCCGCGAGAACGTCGAGGCCTGGTGCGAGGAAAAGCAGTGGGTTTCCCGCTTCAACGCCATCGCCATGGAAATGGCCGAGGAATACACCGACGAGCTGATGGCCGAGATGACGGCCCTGCAGGAAAAGATCGACGCCGGCGACGGTCGGGCGGTGAGAAGCGCCGCGTGGCGCTTGCCCGCCTGCTGCTGTCCAAGCCGGACATGCTGCTGCTCGACGAACCGACCAACCACCTGGACGCCGAGTCGGTGGCCTGGCTGCAGCACCACCTCGAGAACTTCCCCGGCTGCGTCATCCTGGTGACCCACGACCGCTACTTCCTGGATCTGGTGACCAAGTGGACGCTGGAGCTGGACCGCGGCAAGGGCCACCCGCACGAGGGCAACTACTCCTCGTGGCTGGAAGCCAAGACCAAGCGCGTCGTGCAGGAGCAGTCGGAATCCGAAGCCCGCCAGCGCGCCCTCACCCGTGAACTGGAATGGGTCCGTTCAGGCGCCAAGGCCCGTCAGGCCAAGTCCAAGGCCCGTCTGGCCGCCTATGAGCGGATGGTGGACGAGCAGGAGAGCATGCGCGGCGCCCAGACCCACGCCGTCATCCAGATCCCGCCCGGCCCGCGCCTCGGCAACGTCGTGCTGGAGGCCGAGGGTCTCGAGAAGGCCTATGGCGACAAGCTGCTGTTCAAGGACCTGACTTTCAAACTGCCGCCCAACGGCATCGTCGGCGTCATCGGGCCCAACGGCGCCGGCAAGTCGACCCTGTTCCGCCTGATCACCGGCCAGGAACAGCCCGACGCCGGCACGATCCGCGTCGGCGAGACGGTCAAGCTGGCCTATGTCGACCAGAGCCGCGACGACCTGAAGCCGGAAGAGACCATCTGGCAGGCCATCTCGGGCGGCACCGACGTGATGATGGTCGGCAAGCGCGAGATCAACACCCGCGCCTATGTCGGCTCGTTCAACTTCAAGGGCGGCGACCAGCAGAAGAAGGTCGGCCAGCTGTCGGGCGGTGAGCGCAACCGCGTCCACCTCGCGAAAACCCTCGCCACCGGCGGCAACCTGCTGCTGCTCGACGAACCGACCAACGATCTGGACATCGAGACGCTGCAGAACCTCGAAGAGGCGCTGGAAGGCTTCGCCGGCTGCGCCGTGGTCATCTCCCACGACCGCTGGTTCCTGGACCGTCTGGCCACCCACATCCTGGCGTTTGAGGGCGACAGCCACGTGGAATGGTTCGAAGGAAACTTCGAAGCCTATGAGGAAGACAAGAAGCGTCGCCTCGGCGTCGAGAGCCTGATCCCGCACCGGATCAAGTTCCAGAAGTTCGGGCGCTAGACCCGCAACGGCCCCCGGAGCGATCCGGGGGCCGTTTTTCATTGGGCCCGAGTGGACTAGTGTCGGCGCATGACCGACCGCCCCGCCCTTCTGATCATGCAGCGGCATCTGGCGCCGCTGACAGCCTTTCTTGAGAGCCAGTGGACCGTCTACCGGTTCTGGGAGGGCCCGCCGCTGGAGGCGCAGGCCGAGATTCGGGCGCTTGTGGTGGCGGGAGAATTCCCGCTCGACAAGGCGCTGATCGAACAGCTGCCGAAGTTGCAGCTGATCGCCTGTTTCACCTCGGGCTACGACCGCATCGACACCGAATGGTGCAAGGCGCGCGGCCTGCCGGTCACCCATGCGCCGGGCGTGAACCACGAAGACGTGGCCGACCACGCCATCGGCCTGATCATCGCCGCGCGGCGCCAGATCGCGACGGGCGACCGGTGTCTGCGCGCCGGCGAATGGACGCCGGACTCGAAGATGATCACGCCGTCGCTGCACGCGCAGAAAGTCGGGATCGTCGGCCTGGGGGGTATCGGCGAGGCCGTGGCGCGACGGGCGGAGGCGCTGCGTATGACCGTCAAATGGTGGGGCCCGCGCGAGAAGGCGGCCGTCTGGCCCCGCGCCGCGTCTCTGGTCGAGCTGGCGAAGGACAGCGACATACTGGTGGTCGCGTGCAGGGCGGACGACAGCAATATCGGCCTGATCTCGCGCGAGGTGATCGAGGCCCTCGGGCCGCACGGGCTGCTGGTCAATGTCGCGCGCGGCCAGCTGGTCGACGAGGACGCCCTGATCGCCGCCTTGAAAGACGGCCGGCTGGGTCAGGCCGCGCTGGACGTGTTCGAGGAAGAGCCGGTCGACGTGGCCCGCTGGGCCGACGTGCCGAACACCGTCCTGACCCCGCACACCGGCGGCGCCACGACCGAGGCCGTTCAGGGCATGCTGATGCTGCTGATGCAGAACCTGACCGCCGCCTTCGCGGGCCAGCCGCTAAAGACTCCGACGCCGGACTAGCCGCCGTTTGGCGGGTCCATACCGGCCGGCATGCCGCCGGTGTCGGCGGGCGCGGTCGACGGCACCGACATGCGCGCGGCGGGCGGCGCCGGCGGGGCGGGCATCATGGCGGCCCGTTCGGTCGGGCTGACGAGGCCGTCGTGATCCACATCCAGGCTGGTGAACAGGGCGGCGGCGGCGCTGCGCATCTCCTCGCGGCTGATGCGGGCGTTCCTGTCGGCGTCGGCGCGGGTGATCATCGACCGGATGCGGGGGCCGCCCATCTGGCTCATCGGCGGCTGGGTCAGGGGCGCCAGTTCACCGCCGGTGATCATGTCGTCGGCGTTGGCGTCCAGACGCGTGAACATCTGGTCCTGGCGCGCCTGCATCGCCTCAAGGGTCAGAGGCCCGCCCATGCCGCCTCCCTGGCCGCCCATTCCGGGCGGCGGGGTCTGGGCGGCGGCGGCGCCGGCGGCGAGAACCGCGAACGCGACGGATGAGGCTAAGGCGGTGCGGATCATGGCGTATCTCCTGCCGGTTCCACTGGGGCCGGACAAGTGTACGCCCGTTTCAACCGGCTTGTCGCGCGTCTGAATTCACTTGCAAAATCATATAAGGATATCTTTATATAAACAAATGTCGTTGTCCCCTGATCAAGCCATCGAGGCCCTGCGCGCCGCGGGCGAGCCCACCCGTCTGCGGGTGCTGTCTTTGCTGGCCGGCGAAGAACTGTCGGTGATGGAGTTGTCGCGGATTCTGGAACAGAGCCAGCCGCGCGTGTCACGCCATCTGAAGCTGATGGCGGACGCCGGTCTGATCGAACGATTCCCCGACGGCGCGCGCGTCTTCTATCGCCTGTCGTCGGATCCGCTGGCGCGCCGGCTGGTCGACACGGTGCTGGATCTGTTGAACGATGCCGCCCACGCGGACGACGACAGTCGTCTGGAAGAGGTGCGCCGCGATCGCGGGGCCGCCGCCAGCGCCTATTTCGAACGCATCGCGCCGCAGTGGGACCGTATCCGTTCCCTGTACGTCAGCGAGACCGCCGTCGAAGCCGCCATCAAGAAGGCCGCCGGCGACGGACCGTTCGAGCGGGTTGTCGACCTGGGCACGGGCTCGGGCCGGATGCTGACCCTGCTGGGCAAGTCGGCGAAGATGTCGGTCGGGCTGGATCTCAGCCAGAACATGCTCAACATCGCCCGCGCCAATGTGACCAGGGCCGGACTGGACAAGGTCGAGCTGCGCCACGGCGACATCTTCGCCACCCGCCTGCCCGAACACAGCGCCGATCTGGTGCTGGTCCATCAGGTCCTGCACTACCTGGCCGACCCTGCCGCGGCCGTCGCCGAGGCGGCGCGGCTGGTCATGCCGGGCGGACGCCTGCTGATCGTCGATTTCGCGCCACACCAGCTGGAGCATCTGCGCGAGGAGCATCAACACCGCCGCCTCGGCTTCGCCGACGCGGAGATGCGTCTCTGGCTGTCCGGCGCGGGCCTGAAGCCCAGCGCGCCGATCGCCCTTCCCCCCGACACCGACGGCCTGACCGTCTCCATCTGGACCGCCGAACGTCCAGCCGCAGCCAAGGCCAAGGTCGCATGAGCATCGCCCCCCGCAGTCTGGCCGAGGCCCGCGCCCTGTTGCTGTCGCCGCTGGGTCCCATCGCCCGCGCGGGGCAGGACCGCTCGCGCCCCCGCGTCTCGTTCGAATTCTTCCCGCCCAAGTCCGACGAAGCCGAGGCCAATCTGTGGAAGGCCGTCACCCGTCTGGCCCCGCTTGAGCCCGAGTTCGTGTCCGTGACCTATGGCGCCGGCGGTTCGACGCGCGAACGTACGCACCGGACGGTCGAACGCATTTTGGCCGAGACTTCTCTGACCCCCGCCGCCCACCTGACCTGCGTCGAGGCCAGCCGCGAGGATGTGGATGCGGTCATCGAGGGTTATCGCGACGCCGGCGTGCGCCACATCGTGGCCCTGCGCGGCGACCCGCCGGGCGGGAACGGCATCGGCGGCGTCTATGTTCCGCGTACGGACGGTTACGCCAACGCGACCGAACTGACAGCCGCCATCACGGCCAAGGGCGGCTTCGACGTCATCGTCGGCTGCTATCCCGAAGGTCACCCCGAGAGCCCGTCGACGGCCCATGATATCGACGTTCTGAAGGCCAAGGTCGACGCCGGCGCCACGCGTGCGATCAGTCAGTTCTTCTTCGACATCGACGCCTTCCTGCGGTTCCGGGACCGGGTGCGCGCGGCGGGGATCACCATTCCGATGTCGCCGGGCATCATGCCGGTGACCAATTTCAACGGCCTGAAGCGGATGTCGGCGGCGTGCGGCGCGGCTGTGCCCGACTGGCTGGCCGCCCATTTCGACGGACTGGACGACGACCCCGAGACCCGCAAGCTGATCGCCGCCTCGGTCGCCGCCGAAACCTGCGCCCGCCTGCAGGAGGAAGGCTTCGCCGACTTCCACTTCTACACATTGAACCGCGCCGACCTGGTCTATGCGATCTGCCGGGTTCTGGGCGTGCGTGAGACGAAGGCCGCCACAGTATGAGTTCTCCCCTCCCCCGCAGCGAACGCATCGCCGCCCTGCACCGGGCCGCGAAGGAGCGCATTCTGGTTCTGGACGGCGCTTGGGGCGTGATGATCCAGCGCAGCGAACTGTCGGAAGAGGATTTCCGCGGCGACCGCTTCGCCGGCCACAACGGCCAGATGAAGGGCAATAACGACATCCTGTGCATCACCCGCCCTGACGTCATCGCGGGCCTGCACGACCAGTATTTCGCCGCCGGCGCCGACATCAGCGAGACCAACACCTTCTCGGCAACGGTCATCGCCCAGGACGACTACAAGCTGGAAGCCGACGCGGTCTGGGACATCAATCTGGAGGGCGCGAAACTGGCCCGCGCCGCTGCCGACCGGTGGACCGCGAAAGAGCCGCACAAGCCGCGCTTCGTCGCCGGCTCGATCGGGCCGCTGAACAAGATGCTGTCCATGTCGTCGGACGTGAACGATCCCGGCGCGCGTCTTGTGACCTTCGATCAGGTCTATGACGCCTACCGCCATCAGGTGAAGGCGCTGAACGAGGGCGGCGTCGACCTCTATCTGATCGAGACCATCACCGACACGCTGAACTGCAAGGCCGCGATCAAGGCGATCAAGGACCTTGAGGACGAGGGCATGGAGGCCCTGCCGATCTGGATTTCGGGCACCGCCACGCCAAGCCGTTCGCCGTGGGCTTCAACTGCGCCCTGGGCGCCGATCTGATGCGCCCGTTCATCGCCGAATTGTCGCGGGTGGCCGACACGCTCGTCGCCGCCTATCCGAACGCCGGCCTGCCCAACGCCATGGGCCAGTACGACGAAGAGCCCCACCAGACCGCCCACTTCATCGAGGAATGGGCGGCCTCGGGTCTGGTCAACATCGTCGGCGGCTGCTGCGGCACGACGCCAGACCATATCCGGCACACAGCGGAGGCGGTGTCCAAACTGCCGACGCGCGAAATCCCTGACCGACCCGTCGCAATGCGTCTGTCCGGCCTCGAACCCTTTGAATTGGTAGCGTAAGTGCGTCCCACCTTCATCAACGTCGGCGAACGGACCAACGTCACCGGCTCGGCCAAATTCAAGAAACTGATCATCGAGGGCGACTATTCCGCCGCCCTGTCGGTGGCGCGCCAGCAGGTCGAGGCCGGGGCCTCGGTCATCGACATCAACATGGACGAGGGCCTGCTGGATTCGAAGCAGGCCATGATCACCTTCCTCAACCTGATCGCGGCCGAGCCCGACATCGCCCGCGTGCCGGTGATGATCGACAGCTCCAAATGGGAGGTCATCGAGGCGGGCCTGAAGTGCGTTCAGGGCAAGCCGATCGTGAACTCCATCTCGATGAAGGAGGGTGAGGACGCCTTCCGCGCCCAAGCCGTCAAATGCCTGCGCTACGGCGCCGCCGTGGTGGTGATGGCCTTCGACGAGGTCGGCCAGGCCGACACCGCCGCGCGCAAGATCGAGATCTGCAGCCGGGCCTACCGCATCCTGGTGGACGAGGTCGGCTTCCCGCCCGAGGACATCATCTTCGATCCCAACATCTTCGCCGTGGCGACGGGGATCGAGGAGCACGACAACTACGCCGTCGACTTCATCGAGGCGACGAAGGTCATCAAGAGCACCCTGCCCTACGCCCGCGTGTCGGGCGGGGTGTCGAACGTGTCGTTCAGCTTCCGTGGCAATGAGCCGGTGCGCCGGGCGATCCACAGCGTCTTCCTGTACCATGCCATCCAGGCGGGCATGGACATGGGCATCGTCAACGCCGGCGACCTGCCCGTCTACACGGACATCGAGCCGACGCTGCGCGAAGCGGTCGAGGACGTGATCCTGAACCGCAAACAGCGGACCAATGTCTCGAATACCGAACGCCTCGTCGACATCGCCCCCAACTACAAGGGCGACAAGGGCGTGGCCCGTGTCGTCGATCTGAAATGGCGCGACGCCCCCGTCGGCAAGCGGATCGAGCACGCGCTCGTCAACGGCATCACCGAATACATCGACGCCGACACCGAGGAGGCGCGGCTGTCCGTCGAGCGGCCGCTGCACGTCATCGAAGGTCCGCTGATGGACGGGATGAACGTGGTCGGCGACCTGTTCGGCTCGGGCAAGATGTTCCTGCCACAGGTGGTGAAGTCGGCCCGCGTGATGAAACAGGCCGTGGCTTGGCTGGAACCCTTCATGGAGGCCGAAAAGGCCGGCAAGCCGCGCGAGCAGGCGGGCCGCATCCTGATGGCCACGGTCAAGGGCGACGTCCACGACATCGGCAAGAACATCGTCGGCGTGNGCCGAAAAGGCCGGCAAGCCGCGCGAGCAGGCGGGCCGCATCCTGATGGCCACGGTCAAGGGCGACGTCCACGACATCGGCAAGAACATCGTCGGCGTGGTCCTGCAGTGTAACAACTACGAGGTCATCGACCTGGGCGTCATGGTCCCGGCCGCCCGCATCCTGGACGCCGCCGTCGAGCACAAGGTGGACATCGTCGGCCTGTCGGGCCTCATCACCCCCTCGCTGGACGAGATGGTCTTCGTGGCGCGCGAGATGGAACGCCGCGGCTTCGACATCCCCCTGCTGATCGGCGGGGCGACGACCAGCCGGACCCACACCGCGGTGAAGATCGAGCCCGGCTATCGCGCCGGTTCGACCACCTACGTCATCGACGCCAGCCGCGCCGTCGGCGTGGTCTCGGGCCTGCTGTCGAAGACCGAGCGGGCGAAGAACGAGGCCGCTACGCGCGACGAATACGTCCGCATCCGCGAGCAATATGCGCGCGGTCAGGAGGTGAAGGCGCGGGCCACGCTCGCGCAGGCGCGCGAGAACCGGTTCCGGCCCGATCCGACCAACCGGATGCCCGGAGCGCCGTCCTTCATCGGCGTGCGCGCCTTCGATGCATGGGACCTCGCCGATCTGGCGGACCACATCGACTGGACGCCCTTCTTCGCCAGCTGGGAACTGATCGGCCGCTATCCGATGATCCTCGAGGACGAGATCGTTGGCGAGGCCGCGCGCGACCTGTTCAAGGACGCGCAGGCGATGCTGAAGCGGATCATCGACGAGAAATGGTTCACCGCGCGCGGCGTGGTCGGCTTCTGGCCGGCGCGCGCCGTGGGCGACGACATCGCCGTCTTCGCCGACGAGGGCCGGGTCGAGGAGATCGCCCGCTTCCACACCCTGCGCCAGCAGATCAAGAAGTCGAACGGCAAGCCCAACCTGGCCATGTCGGACTTCATCGCCGAGGAAGGCCCGGACTACATCGGCGCCTTCGCCGTCACCGCCGGCCATGGCGAGCTGGAAATCGCCAAACGCTTCAAGGACGCGGGCGACGACTACTCGTCCATCCTCGCTACCGCCCTGGCTGACCGTCTGGCCGAGGCCTTCGCCGAGGCCCTGCACAAGAAGGTGCGGACCGAGCTGTGGGGCTACGCCCCCGACGAGGCGACGACGACCGACGAGCTGATCGCCGAGCAATATCAGGGCATCCGCCCTGCCCCCGGCTATCCGGCCCAGCCGGACCACACCGAGAAGGCGACCCTGTTCCGCCTGCTGGACGCGGGCGCCAACGCCGGCATGGCCCTGACGGAAAGCTATGCGATGACGCCGCCGGCCTCGGTCTCGGGCCTGTATTTCGGCCACCCCGGCAGCCACTATTTCGGCGTCGGCAAGATCGATCCCGATCAGGTCGAGGACTACGCCCGTCGCAAGGGCTGGGATATCGCTACGGCCGAACGCTGGCTGTCGCCGATCCTGAACTACGACCCCGGCGCGATCGAGCGGAACGACGCGGCCTGAGCCTCGCGACAGGAGACGGGGACCGACGAAAGCGTCTGAAAAGTTGGCAGAAACGAAAAACGCCGGCGCAAATGCGCCGGCGTTTCCCGTTCGAGAGGTATCGAGGCTTAGAAAGAGTAACGGGCCCCGATGTAGAAGCGCCGCGGCGCAACCCAGCTGTTCGCTTCCTGATAAGCGTACTGACCGGTGCCTGCACGGTTGGCGACAACGCTCCGCGCCGACTGCTGGTTCAGCACGTTGAAGGCGTCGAGGAAGAACTCGGTCTCGCCGAACGGGAGGTCGAGCACATACTTCAGACGCATGTCGAACGTGAAGTACGACGGGTTCTGCTCCGAACCGACGCCACCCGGGAGGAAGTAGGTGTCGCACACTCCGCCATAGTAGTAGCCGGCGGTGCGATCATCACCCGGGGTGGTGGGGTCGTTTGCGCCGCACTGGTTGGTGGCGCTGTAGAGCGGCGGGAAGAAGCGGCCCTGCACAGCGTCAGCCGGCGTGTAGAGCGAACCGCTGTTCCAGTTGAACACGCCCGACACTTCCAGACCGAAGTCGAACTCGTAGGCGCCGTAGGCCTTGAACTGGTGCGGGATGTTGCCCGCCTGCGGACCCCAGGTGTTCGGGGCTCGCGGATCGAGCGCGATCCAGTCGCCCTGGTAGTCGGCGTTACCGTCCGAGTTGGTGTTACCCTCGGCGTGGTTGAACGTGTACGAGAGCTGGCCGAACCAGTTGTCGGTCCGGAACTTGGTCAGGACGACCTCGAAGCCGGTGTACTCCCGCCTGCCGCCGGCCAGGGTGCCGAGGACGTAGTTGGTGCCGGGGTTCACGTCGTAGCCGAAGTAGTCCAGGCCCAGGTAGAACAGGGAACCCGGATGCGCGGCGCCATAGGCGCCGCAGGCAGCCGGCGTGCAGGTGTCGTCTGCATAGAGGCTGAGATCGTAGTCCTCCATGATGTCGAGGGACACGCGGTGCGTTAGCGAGGCCGACAGGCCAATGTCCGATCCAAAGGTGGTCGAGCCGCCGATCATGAACTCGTCAGTGTACGGAGTCTTGATGTTTGGCGCGATGGCCGCGTCACCCGGACCGCGGGTGCGGAAGGTGATCCACTGACCGGCAGCATAGATCTGCTCGTTGTTGACCGGACCGGTCAGGGCGCCGGCGAAGTCGGTCATGTCGAGGCGGATCGGGTCATAGTAGCGACCGACGAAGCCGAAGATCTTGCTGCGGCCGTCGCCGAACAGGTCGTAGACCACGCTAAGACGCGGTGCGAACGTCCAGTCGAAGTCGGCGATCTCGCTGCCGTCCGAAGCAAAGTGATTCATCTTCTCTGCACGGATGCCGGCGTTCACCGTCAACTGGTCCAGCGTCCAGGTGTCCTGCAGGTACAGGGTCGTGCCTTCGCTCGACACGGTGTACGGGGCGTCAGCCGATCGGACCGAACGGTAGACGTTCACCCCGCCGTACGGGTTGCCGGCCGTGCTGTTGAACACGATGGCGTCTGCCTCGGCGGCCGAGATCGCGCCGTCACCGTTGGTGTCGTACGCCGCTCGGGCGGCCGCATTGGCGGTCAGGGCCGGCAGCAGGAAGTTGTTGTAGTCAGCCGCTGTGATCTGGCGAGCCGTCCAGCCGGGGAACGGCGGGGTGGCCGTCATATCCCGGGCCCGACCGTATTCGCCCAGTGTGGTCCCCGAATAGGTCGCCGCGAGCGAGTTGTAGGTCGCGCCGCCCGGCACCGAGTCCGTCTGGAAGTAGGTGTTTTCGGTGGTCAGAATGCCGGCTTTGATGGTGTGGCTGCCGAAGCTGGTGTCGACGAAGTATTCAGCCGTCAAACCCCATTCTGCGCGGTTACGCTGTTCTTCGGCGGAGAGTCCCCGGCCGCCCAGCTGACGCTGTTCGATCGTGGATCCGGCTCCGTTCAGATAGGTGACGTTGTCACGGATCGATTGATCGACCGCGATATTTGACAGCTCGGACTCGTGCTTGAAGTAGTAGGCGTTCAGAAGCAGGTCGCCCCAGGTACGGGAGTATTCGAACTTGTAGTTGTCGCCGCCTTGGATAGTCGAATAGTCACGACGATTAATGGTCGTGGCAAGGTTACTGCCCGAGAGGGTCGACGGGTCGGCGAAATAGGTCGCGCTCAGGCGGTCATTGTCCGTGACCTGCCACGTCAGCTTCAGGAATTTGTTCTCATCTTCGCGTTCCACCGTACGGACCAGCGCGCCCGAGGTGGTGTCCAGCACATCGTCTTCACGATAGAGCTTTTGATACGAGGTGTAGAACCACAGTCGGTCGCGAATGATGGGCCCGCCGAAGGTGATGGCGGTGTCGTACGTCGAGAAGCCGCCCGAGGTGTTGTGTTCGTCCTCGGCGACGAGATCGTCGTTCTGGAAGTAGTAGTTGAGCGAGCCGTGCCATTCGTTCGAGCCCGACTTGGTGACAACGCGCGAAATCAGGCCCGAACCGCCAGCGTACTCAGCGGGCACGCCGCCGACGATGACCTGTTGTTCCTGGATGATTTCGGAGTTGAAGTTGGAACCGAAAGTGCCGGTGACCGGGTCGGTGACATCGACGCCGTCCAGATAGTAGAGGTTGTCCGTCGAAGAACCGATCGTGCCGCCGACGTCCGAATAGTTGACGCCCGAACGCGAGGACGGGTTAGCGCTGTTCCCGGACGTGGGCTTCGTGCCCGGAACCAGCTGCAGATAGCTCTGATAGCTGCGGCCCGTGGGCAGGGATTCCACCGTATCCAGCGTCAGGGTGGTGCCGACCGTGGCCGACGTGACGTCCACGGCTGCGAGCGAGCGCCCAGTGACAACAACGTCCCCGAGGTCCGTCGCGTTTGCCGTGCGGGATCCGCTGACGAGGACATAACCCACACTGAGATCCCGGCCGCTCACAACCGCGACATTGCCGGTGCTGTAATCGGTGTAGCCCGAGGCCTCTACCTTGACGGTGTAGTTCGTTGCGGGATCCAGGCCCCCGATGCGCACCCGGCCTTCAGCGTCCGTCTGGCCGGTCCTCGTCACCAGGCTGTCTGGCGAGCTGACAGTCACCGTGGCGCCGGCCAGCGGCTGGTTGTCGTCTCCGGTGACGGCGATGCGCAGGCTGCCGGTCTGGCTTTGAGCCATGGCGGTCGTCGGCGCCAGCAGCGCGACGGCCGGCACGGCCGTCAGGGCCAGCAGAGCGGCCCCACCAGCCATGGTGGACGCCATCAGACGCTCACGGATGGAATACTTCTTCAAAATTGCCTCCAGCAAAGGACGAACGCCGGAGCGCGTCCAGCAATCGCAAATGTCGTGCGGAGTCGCACGCCCTGCGCCAGAGGAACGGAGTCAAAGTCTCGTGTCGACCTAGAACATCGTCACGTGAAAACGCGGAGTCAGTTCTGTGACAGGCCCATCACGTTGAATATGATTGCAGTATTACAATAATGAGTTTTTTGCCGGTGGCGTGGTTATTCCACCCGAACTGGCCAAATCGGCTTAATTATTTACGCCCGCGTAAATGCTATCGCTCGGACCTCGTCGTGCCTCCCGGTCGCGGCCCGGGAGGCTCGGCCGGGGGTCGGAGCCTCGCCTATTCCAGGCCGACATCCCGGGGCGTGGCCGGGGCGGTCGTGATGCCGGCGCGAATGCGGCGCGCGGCGTGCTCGCAACGGCCCGGCAGGCCGAAGAACAGGCCGAAGGCCTGGCTGCGCACGGCTTCTTCCTGTCCGGCCAGCGGGGTCCATTTGGCGGTCGCTTCGGCGGCGGCAGCGGTTGCTGCGGCACGGGTCGCCGCTGTCTGGCGGGGCTCGGCGGCGTTGAGGGCGGCGCGGAAGTCGGCGGCCTCCAGCTTGCCAAGCCGGATGATGTCGAGATCCAGCGGATCACGGTTGGTCAGGGTCTCGCCGAGAGCCACGTGGCCGTTCACCAGCGCCTCACACCAGGCCACCAGCGGATAGTCGCCCTCGGGCGCGCCGCGCGGCATCGGATTGGCGTAGGCGACCGCCTCGCGGAAGCGCTCGGTCTCGACGGCTTCCACGCCCGGGGCGGTGGTGACGACGCCGTCCTGTGCGCGGGCCGGGGCGGGCGTCTGGGTGGAGAGCACGAGGGCGGAAACGAGGGTGATCAGCATGTGAAATCCGGGACGGTGCGAACAACGGTCAAGCCTAACGCCTGACCGGGGCGAATGGTTTTAATGCGGCAGGAGAAATTGCCGAGACATACTCTCTTGACGGGTGCATCTTCGGCGGCTCAATCTCTGGTGAGGTGGCATCCCGCCGCCTGGAGGACCGTCCGATGTTTGCACGACTGTCTAGGCTCATTGTAATCGGCGCCACGGCGCTGTCGGCTATGTACGCCGCGCCGGCGAGCGCGACCGACTACATCCGTGAACGCGAGTATTATTCCGACGCTACCTACACGGTGCAGGTCGGCTACTGGATGAACAACTGTCAGCGTCAGTTCCGCGGCTGGGGCGAGGTTACGCCCTACTACATCGAGTTGAGCGCAGAGCCCTGTGAAGGCAACTGGCCGCCCCGCGGCTGGAACCCCTGAGTTAAAGGAAAGTCTGCCAGGGGGCGCGGCGGTCACGACTGCCGCGCCTCTTTCAATTCGGGCCCACGCCTTCGATCTTCGTGCGGACGAAGTCCTGGCGCTTCACCCATCCCCAAACAAAAAGGGCGGCGGGCCATGGCCCGCCGCCCCGATTGATTCTAACGGCTTGACCTTAGAAGTTGGCGGTCAGGCCGAAGAAGACGTAACGACCCAGCGCATCATAGAGCTGCGGATAGGTGTTGTTGTTACCCGTGGTGCCGACGCTCGGCGACAGGGGCGGATCGCTGTCGAGGATGTTGTTGATCCCCATGCGGAAGGTGGTGTTGTCCATCACCTGCCAGACAGCCGCCAGGTCGAGGTAGTTCTGGGAGTCCAGAACCTTGTCGAGGCGGGCCGCGCTGTTGTTCAGGCTGCCGTCGGCGCCGAGGACGGCGATTTCAGCTTCGCCGTAGTGACGCCATGTGGCCGACACGTCCACGTCCCACGGGCTGACCCAGGTGACGCGGGCGCGGTGACGCCATTCGGGGTTCGGAACGCCGCACTGGTTGGCGTAGAAGCCCGTGCAGTCATACACGCTGTTGCCGAAGCCGAGGCCGGTGTCGGTTTCGAGTTCGTTCAGCAGGGTGCCGACGAACGAGAAGGCCAGCGAGCCGGCGTTCGACATGCCCCAGTCTTCCAGGCCAACGCCGTAGTTGGCGTTGAAGTCGATACCCGAGGTGCTGATGCCGCCGATGTTGACGTTGGTGTCGACGACGTTGCCGTTGGCGAGCCAGAGAGCGCCCGTCGCCGGGTCACGGTTGATCAGGCCGCAGGCCGTTGCGTTGCCGGCCGTGTAGCAGGCGTCCAGCGTGTTCAGCGGTCCGACGGTGCTGATCAGGTTTTCAACTTCGATGCTGTAGTAGTCGACCGACAGGTTGAAGCCCGGCAGGAAGCTCGGCGTCAGCACGAAACCGAAGGTGATGGTGTCGGCTTCTTCCGGCTCCAGGTCGGGGTTGCCGCCCTGCAGGAAGTTGTACTGGCCGGACGGGTTGGTCAGCAGGTTGCCCGGGTTGTTCGAGTTGGCCGCCGAAACCTGCCACGGATTGGTGCCGATGCAGGAGGCGGGGACAGCCCCGTCGCCCGCAGCAGCGCGCTCAGCCGCATCGCAGGGATCGTAGTCGATGTCGAACAGGTTGAAGCCCTGCGCCGTGAACAGTTCGATCACGTTCGGGGCCCGCACAGCGCGCGAGTAGCTGGCGCGGAAGCGGATGTCCTCGATCGGGGCGTAGTCCAGGCCGACCTTGTAGGTGTCGGCGCCGAAGTTCTCGTACTCCGAACGACGGTAGGCGGCGTCCAGCGAGGCCGAGTAGGCCCAGGGCTGATCGTCGGCCAGCGGGATCTGGATTTCGCCGAACACTTCAGCGACGTCCGTGTCACCCTCAAAGCCGATCGTCGGGCCGCCCTGACCGGCGCCGTCGCCGGTGGCGAAGGCGTTGTCAGTGACCGAACCGAGGAAGTCACGGCGATACTCGGCGCCGAACGCGACCTGGACGGTGCGCGAGGCGGTCGGCATCGACCAGCCCGTGTCGCCCGTGATGGCGGCGGTGACAACCTGCTGGGTCGTCTCGCCGGTCTGGATGAGCGGGATCTGCAGGTAGTCAAGCGCTGCCTGGGTGACGCCGCCCGGGGCGAAGATGTTGTAGGGCACGCAGGTCGTGTCGGACCCGTCAACCACCGAACGGCACTGGGCGTTCACTCCGGCGCCGGGATCGGTGTCGACGACGTCGAACGCCCGGGCGAGGCGAGTGTTCGAGAAGTCGTTCAGATAGGTGCGGGCGAGACGAACGCGCGAGAACTGGGCCGCGATATCGTAGTTCCAGCCATCCGTGATCTCGCCGCGGATGCCCGCAACGCCACGATAGGAGGTGTAGTTGATCGAGTCCTGGCGACCGCCGCCTTCGGCGTTCCGGCGGCCGATCAGCAGATCGACGTCACCAACGGTGCCGCCGCCGGCGCAGCCGATGGTCGTGCGCTGTTGGGCCGACAGAAGCGGGTTGGCGCACTGCAGGGTGATGACCGGGCCGAGGAAGGCGCCCGACGGCGCGATCTGGGCGACCGACTGATAGTCCGAGAACATCAGCTGGGCGAAGGCTTCGACCTTGTCGTTGACTTCGTAACGGCCGAAGGCGCCGAGGGTGTAACGCTCATCCGGGCGCTGATAGTAGTTCAGTGGACCGAAGTTGTACTGGCCGGTCGCGGCGCTGAAGGGCGTGAAGGTGCCGGTGCCGACGCCGGTCGTGCCGCCGACGGTCGAGTCGGAGCCGCTGTCCAGCGAGATGAAACGACCCGGGAAGGCCGTGCTGGAGCCGCCGCAGGTGAATTCCGTGCCGGCAGCGTTCTGGCCGCCGAGCGAGCACGACGAGTAGTCGCGGTCGCCGCCGAGGACGGGGTTGTTGTTGCGGTAGCCGGCGTAGGCCATCAGGTTGCCGCGGCCGTCCGGCGAAGCGACGCCCATGGTGATGTTGATCGAGCGGCTCTCACCGTCCGAGACGTTGTCGTCGGGCAGTTGGAACTGGGCCGGGTTGGTGGCGGCGCGGCCGGCGATGACGGCGCGCAGGTTGCCCGGGCCGTCATAGTCGTTGTTGTGCTGATAGAAGCCGTACTGGGCGTCGATCTGCAGGCCTTCGAAGTCCTTCTTCATGATGAAGTTGACGACGCCGGCGACAGCGTCCGAACCGTAAACGGCGGAAGCGCCGCCGGTCAGGACTTCAACGCGCTCGACCAGTTGTTCCGGAATCTGGTTCAGGTCGGCCGCGTCGTCGTTCGGCGAGCCGTAGCCCATCCGGCGACCGTCGATCAGCACCAGGGTGCGCGACGAACCGAGGTTACGCAGCGAAACCGTGGCCGTACCCGAAGCGCCGTTGGAAACGGTCGAGTTCTGGGCGGCGAAGGCCTGCGGCAGCTGGTTCACCAGGTCCTCGACCCGGGTCACGCCCGCGATGTCGATGTCCTCGCCGGTCACCTGGGTGACGGGGCTGGTGGTGACCAGGTTGGTCTGCGGAATGCGCGAGCCGGTGACGACGACTTCGTCGAGCTGCGTCTCTTCCTGCGGAGCCGGGGCGGTCTGCGCCATCGCCGGTGCGGCGAAGGCGAGGGCGGCGAAGCCGCCGATCATCGTCGTCGACAGCAGTCGATTACGGGTTTTCTGGGTTCTCAAAGGTCGTCTCCTGATGTTCGGCATCGCCCGTTTCCGGGGCGCCGCGGCCTTAGAATGGAATATTCCCTTCTCCCACGGACAGATTCCCCCGCCGCAGTTGCCCGACGTTATGCTCTGCGCCGTACCATTCGCCAGTGTAATTACCTGACTGTAATCGTGTCGAAGCGGGACTGTCGTATTTAGGCCACGATACGGTCACAGCCCCTGTTGCAGGCAATCCGGTTGACGCCTGGAACGACTTGACCGACTTAGGTCCGGGCGCGCCGTGGGTCTGGAGGACCAAATCATGTCATTTGTTTCCGGGCTTGCGGCTGTCGCCGCCGTCGCCGCGCTTTCCGGGCAGACCGCGCCCCCGCAGGAGCGCGCCGAGGCCCTGTCCCGTCTGACGGCCTGCCGCGCCATTTCCGACAGCGCCGCGCGCCTGAGCTGCTATGACGCCGCCGTCGGCGCGCTGGACACAGCCGAGCGTCAAGGCGAACTCGTGGTCCTGGACCGCGCCCAGGTCGGGGAGGCCCGGCGCCAGCTGTTCGGGTTCGAGATGCCGACCTTGCCGCGCCTGTTCGCGAATGACGGCGCGCCCGACATCGATTCCATCGAAACCACCCTCCAGAGCGCGACCCAGGGCGCCGAGAACCGCTGGATCTTCCGCCTGGCCGACGGCGGCGTCTGGCGTCAGATTGATTCCGAACCCTTCCGCTCCCGTCCCCGCCAGGGCGACGCCGTACGGGTGCGCAAGGCCAGTCTTGGCAGCTTCATGCTGACGGTCGGCGGAAGTCGCGCCGTCCGGGTGCGGCGCCAGTAACGATGCCCCCGCGCCCGCTGTCCCCGACCGTCTGGACCTCGCCGCAGCTCGCCCCCGGCGCCTTGGCTGATCTCGCCGCCTCGGGCGTGCAGCGGATCATCAGCAACCGGCCGGACGGCGAGGACCCCGGACAGCCCACGGCCGCCGAAATGGAAGCAGCGGCGCGGCAGGCCGGCATGACCTTCGACTGGATTCCCGTAACCGGAATGCCGACCGCCGCCCAGGCCGCCGCCGTGGGCGACTTGCTGGCTGACGGGCGACCGACGGTGATGTTCTGCCGTTCGGGCACGCGTTCCGCCGCGGCATGGGCATTGTCCGAACGACTGCGCGGCGCGGATGCGGACGAGTTACGCGCCGCGGCTGCGGGCGCCGGCTACGACTTCAGCCGGCTGCCGCTCTGACGGTCAGCGAAGGATGGCGACGCGGGCGGCGTAGGGAGCGGGTTCCGGCGTGCAGGACGCTACAGCCAGTTGCATCGCCATGAGACACAGGAAGGCCGCAGCCACGGGCTGGAGCCGATTTGAGACAGTCAGGGCGATGGAAACGGCCACGATGCGCACTCCGCAGAAGGTTTACGAAGTCCTGACGCAAGCCCCGGACCGCGCCCGATGATCCCCTTCGTCCCCATGCCGCCCTTCGAGTACGGGCGCGTCGATGCGGTCTCGCCGCTGATCCAGCGCGTGATCGCGAACAATCCGGGGCCCTTCACCTTCTCCGGGACCGGGACCTATATCGTCGGCCGGCCGGATGCGGGGGCGGGTGTGGCGGTGATCGACCCGGGACCGCTGGACGAGAGCCATCTGGCGGCCCTGCTAAAGGCCGTGGCCGGACGGCGGGTCACCCACGTACTGGTGACCCATACCCATCGCGACCATGCTCCCCTCGCCCTCCCCTTCGCCGAGGCCGTCGGCGCCTCCATTCTGGCGGCCAGTCCGCCGGCGCGGACGATCCACGCCTCGGCGGCGCTGGATGAGGACGACGACGAGACCTTCGCGCCGGACGTCATCCTGACCGGCGGGGAGGTGATCGAGGGCGACGGTTGGAGCATCCAGGCGATGGCGACGCCGGGCCACGCCTCGAACCACATGGCTTTCGTCCTGCGCGAGGAGAACGCCCTGTTCAGCGGCGATCACGTCATGGGCTGGTCGACCACCGTCGTTGCGCCGCCGGACGGCGACATGACCGCCTATATGAAGAGCCTCGACGAGGTGATCGACCGCGGATTCGCCACGCTCTGGCCGACCCATGGCGCGCCGGTGACCGAGCCGGCCGCTTTCCTGGCTGCCTACAAGGCGCACAGGCTGGCGCGGGAGGCGCAGATCGTCGAACGGCTGGCCGAAGGCGACCGGCGGATATCGGATATCGTCCCGAACCTCTACGCCGCCGTGGATTCCCGGCTGTGGCCCGCGGCCAGCCTGTCGGTCTGGGCCCATCTGATCGCGCTGGAGGACGCGGGCCGGGTCAAGGCCAGGCCGGGGCCGGCGATCGACGCAGACTGGGCCCTCAGCTAGCCGGCGGGCTGCAGCGACGCACTGATGTCCGACACCAGTTCGCAGGCGTCGCCGCCGTGTGAACGGGCGTCGCGCGCGGCGACGCGAATGTCGGTGCGTCCCGGACGGATGCGGATCACCGCGTCATGGTCGAAGCCGAACCAGAAGCCTTCGCGGGTGCCGTCAGCCCGCGCCACGCCGGCGCCGCGGAGGGTGAAGCCGGCCTTCTCCAGCGCCCATATCGCTGATTCCGGCGCGATCTGCTTCATGACAGGCAGGGCTCCGGGACAGGCCTCGACGCCGGCCGTCGCGCGAGGCCCGCGGTTTCCGCGTTCGTCGCCGAGGTCGCCGAACCCCGGAATTTCGGCCAGATCGGTGCTGATGTCCTCGGGCGGAGCACTGGCCTGCCGGCCGTTGTGCCAGACGAAGCCGCCCAGCGTTCCTCCCGCAGCCACCACCGCCGCCAGCGCCATCAGGCCCAGCCGTCGGACGTCCCGCAAAGCCAGAACCACCGCGCCCAGCGCGGCCGCGACGCCGGCGATGGACAGCCACCAGCCCACCTTCATGGTCAGCAGATCATAGCCGGTCTCGAACGACAGACCGCCCGCCCGCGTCAGCAGGGCGGCGACCAGAACCAGCAGGGGCGCGGCGAGGCTCAGCGCCAGAAGCACTGCGACGCCCTGCCCTCCCTTGCGACGGGCAGCCATGGATCAGGCCCCCGCTGTCGGCAGGCGGTAGTCCTTCATCCGTTCGCGAACCAGCTTCTTGTCGATCTTGCCGGTGGCGCCCAGCGGGATGTCGTCAACGAAGACGACGTCGTCGGGCATCCACCATTTGGCGATCTTGCCCTGCAGGAAGTCGAGATGCTCCTGCTTGTTCTGGGCCTCCCCGGGCTTGAGCTTGATGACCAGCACCGGACGTTCGTCCCATTTGGGGTGGGCCGCGCCGATGACGGCAGCCAGTTCGACCTTCGGGTGGCCGACGGCGATGTTCTCGATCTCGATCGAACTGATCCACTCGCCGCCGGACTTGATCACGTCCTTGGCGCGGTCGGTGATCTGCATGAAGCCCTGCTCGTCGATGGTCGAGACATCGCCGGTGTCGAAGAAGCCTTCGTGGTCGAGGATGTCGCCGCCCTCGTCCTTGAAGTAGGCCCCCGCAATGGTCGGGCCCTTGATCATCAGGCGGCCGTAGGTGTGCCCGTCGTGGGGCATTTCCTGACCGGCGTAGTTTTTGAGCTTCAGTTCCACGCCCAGCGGCGGCGTGCCCTGTTTGACCCGCCACTTCATCTGCTCGTCGTACGGCAGGGCGCGCAGTTCCGGCGTCATGTTGGACAAGGTGCCGATCGGCGAGGTCTCGGTCATGCCCCAGCCCTGCAGGACCTCGATGTTGAACTCGTCCTGGAAGGCGCGGATCAGGCTTTCCGGGACGGCCGAGCCGCCAATCAGGACCTTCTTCACGGTCGGAATCTTGAGGTTGTTCTCGCGCAGGTGCGTCAGCAGACCCTGCCAGACCGTCGGCACGGCGGCCGAGAAGGTGACGCCCTCGCTCTCGATCAGTTCGTAAATAGCGGCGCCGTCCATCCTCGCGCCCGGCATGACCAGCTTGGTCCCGCCCGCCGGCCCGGCGAAGGCGATGCCCCAGGCGTTGGCGTGGAACATAGGCACCACGGGCAGGATCACCTCGCTGGGCGAGGCTCCCAGCACCGTCGCCTGCATGCCCAGCAGCGTGTGGATGAAGTTCGAGCGGTGTGAATACAGCACCCCCTTCGGATTGCCGGTCGTACCCGAGGTATAGCAGAGACCGCAGGCCGTCAGTTCGTCGAACCCACCCCAGGCGACGTCTTCCGAAGCGGTGGCCAGCAGCGCCTCATAGCATTCGGCCCCCGGCAGCTTGGTCGCCGGCATGGTCAGTTCGTCAGTCAGGACCACCACCCGCTCCACCGAGGGGCAATGCGGCAGCACGGCTTCCAGCAGGGGAATGAAGGTCAGGTCGACGAAGATGATCTTATCCTCGGCGTGGTTGATGATGTAGATCAGTTGCTCGGGGAACAGGCGCGGGTTCAGGGTGTGGCACACGGCACCGATGCCCATGATGCCGTACCAGACCTCCATGTGCCGGCCCGTGTTCCAGGCCAGGGTGGCGATGCGGTCGCCGACCTTTACGTCCCAGTCCTTGAGCACGGAGGACACCCGTTTGGCCCGGGCGTGGATCTCGGCATAGGTGGTGCGGACGATGGGCCCCTCGACCGACCGGGTCACAACTTCGCGGTGACTGTGCCAGTTTTTCGAGTGGTCCAGGATCTTGTCGACCGTCAGCGGCCAGTCCTGCATCAATCCGAGCATCACGATCCCTCAAGGCTACGTCTGCTTTGAGACGCTTGCAGCCACGCTATCGGCGCGTACCGGGATAAGCAACGTGACGCGGGGTCAAGGAACCGTTCGGAAACCCTGACTATGTCAGCATGCGGCCATGGACCGCATGCGCGAACACCTGACGGTCAATGAGGGGCCTGAAGCCGTTGGCTGGCCCTTCCCATGGTGGGGCCTGCTGGTCGGCGGCGTCTTTCTGGGTGCGATGTTCACGCCCCTGGCCCTCTGGGTCGGCATCCTCCCGCTATTTGGCGGCGCGATGCTTGCGATCCCCTTCATCGCGATCGGCACGCTGATCGGTGGAGATGCTGCGGTTGCGGCCACCGTCGCGATCGGCTTCTCCGGGCTGTTCCTGCTCGGGGTCGGCACGCTGGTGCGCGATATCGTCCGGGCGACCAGCCGACGGTCCCGGTCGGCGCTGATGAACAGACTGGTCCTGTTTATCCTTCTGACGGCCGGCCTGGCTGTCTCCGCCTACGCCCTCAGCGACGCCTGGGTCTACTAGCCGTCGCCGCGCCGCCGCCCTAGAAGACCGCCATGGCCATCCTCATTGCGATCACCGGCGGTTCCGGATCGGGCAAGAGCACGCTCGCCGAAGCTCTCGTGGCGGGTCTGCCGGCCGGCTCGGCCGTGCTCGTGCGCGAGGACTCCTACTACCGCGACGCGGCCAGTCTGCCCGGCTTCGACGCAGCCACATTCGACTTCGATGACGTCGCGGCCCGTGACCACGAATTGATGATCCGCGACCTTGCCGCGCTGAAAGCGGGGCGGGACGTTGTCGCGCCGCTCTATTCCTTCATCCACCACGGTCGTGACCCCGGCGGCGAACCGGTCAGGGCCGCACCGGTGGTGGTCGTCGAAGGCACCCATGTGCTGTGCACCCCGGCTCTGGTCGAGCTGTTCGACATCCGCGTGTTCGTGGACACACCGGCCGACATTCGCTTCATCCGGCGCCTGCTGCGCGATCAGGCCGAACGGGGGCGTACGGCAGAGTCCGTCATCGACCAGTATCTGGCCACGGTTCGGCCCGGCCATGAGCGGCTGACCGAGCCGTCCCGGCTGAACGCCGACTTCGTGGTTGCGGATGTCACCGCCGCCGTACGGCTTGAGGATCCGCAGGCCGTTGTCCGTCTGGCCGCACCGGTTCTGGCCCATCCCCTGCTGGCGCCGCTACTCGCCCGCTGATTGCAAATTTGCATTGATTTTAACTTGCCCCGCGAGCAGCAAGCCGTCACCTTCGCACCTCAAAGAGCGGTGAATTCCAGATGCACGCCCTGGCGGAGCAAGATCCCCCGATCCACGACGCCAAACGCGAGGTCATCTTGCGGCACGCGCGGCGCGCCTTCACTGCGGAAGGCTATACGGGGGCCAGGATCGAGCCCATCGCCCGAGACGCCGGCGTTTCCACCGCGACCATCTACGCCCTGTTCGACGGCAAGGAGGAACTCTTCGCGGCGGTGATCGAGGACTCCGCCATCGAGTTCACCCGTCTGATGGGCCATGTCCGTACGACCAGCGGTCCCGCACGCGAACGCCTGATGTGTTTCGCCACAACCTACGCGGCCTTCATGGCGGACCCGTTCATCCGGGCGGTCTTCCGGCTGGTCATGGCCGAACGGCGCCGCTTCCAGGAAGTGGCGATGAAGTTCTTCGATCGCGGCAAGGCCGACTTCGGCAAGGTGCTGATCGACGCCCTGAACGAAATGGTAGAGACCGGCGAACTCAGGTTCGAGCGCGCCTCCTGGGCCGCCGGACAGCTGATGGGAATGATCGAGCATCCCGTCTTCTTCATGCCGCTGGTGACAGGCGACGAAGTCATGCCCGTGCGCGCCGTGGACCAGATCGCCAACGACGCTGTCGAGACCTTCCTCGCCCGCTACGGCGTCTGAAGGCTCAGGGCTGCAGGCGGGTCCGGGTCCAGCCGGCGCCGTCCCGGTCGAACCGCAGCCGGTCGTGCAGCCGGAAGGGCCGGTCCCGCCAGAACTCGACCTGATCCGGGATCACCCTCCATCCGGTCCAGCGCTCGGGCCGCGGAACGTCCCCGCCCTCGAACCGCGCCGTTTCCCGCGCCACCGCCGCCTCCAGCGCGTCCCGGCTTTCCAGCGGGCGTGACTGATCCGAGGCCCAGGCCCCGATCCGGCTCTCGCGCGCCCGACTGGCGAAGTAGGCGTCCGCCTCGGCCTGCGTCACCGGCTCGACGCCGCCCCGCACCCGCACCTGTCGGCGCAGGGATTTCCAGTGGAACAGCAGGGCCGCCTGCGGCCGCGCGGCCAGTTGCCCGCCCTTCGCGCTCTCGGCGTTCGAATAGAAGGTGAAGCCCCGCGCATCGACGTCTTTCAGCAGCACCATCCGGCTGTCCGGGGCGTCGTCGGCGCCGACTGTCGCCAGCGCCATCGCATTGGCGTCGTTGGGCTCGGTCGCCTTGGCGTCGTTCAGCCAGTCGATGAACAGGGCGATCGGCTCGGTCCGGTCGAAGATCGTCTCGTCGCCATTCGCGGCCAGGGCTGCGGCGTAGTCGCGCGCATATTCCTCACGGGTCGGGCTGGACGGGATCACGGGCGCGGTCATGCGACCGGGATAATGCATCGCAGGCGTCCCGGCGAGAGCGTCACGGTTAACCGGGCCTTGACCATGTCCGGGCCTTACTTGCGGCATGCGCGCACGATCCCGTCCCGAGGTCGCCTCGACCGATGAGGCCTACGCCCTGCTTGGCCTGACCGGGCCGGCTGACGGTGCAGCGTTGAAGGCTGCGTTCCGCAAGGCGATCAAGGCGGCCCGGCCCGACACGCCCGGCGGCAGCGACGCCCGGTTCCGCAAGGTCATCGCCGCCTGGCGTCTGATCCAGCGAGAGACCGCGCCGCTGGCCCTCGCCGCGCCCGTTCGAACCGCACCCGCCCTGCCCATTGTCGGCCTGAGCCCGGACATCGCCCTGAACGGCGGCATGGTGGAGGTGGGGCTCTGGCGCCGGACGCTTCGGGTCCGCGTGCCCGCGGGCCTGCGCAGCGGCGAGCACCTGCGGCTGAAGTCGGCCGGAGACGGCGGGGCCGATCTGTATCTGCCGGTGCTTGTGCGCGGCGACGGACGTCTGAGCGCCGTCGGCGACGACCTCTACATGACCTGTCCGGTCCCTCTCCGCCTGCTCGAGGACGGCGGGCGACTGGAGATCGAGACGCATGCGGGACCGCGCTCGGCCTGGCTGGTCGCGGGCTGTCAGCCGCTGCGGCTGCGCCTCAGGGGATTGGGCCTGCCGGCGCGCGGCGCCCGGCCTCAGGGCCACCTTTTCGTGACCCTCGAGCCGTCAGAGGAGGCCCCGTCCGCGGCGGAGGACCTGCTGGTCCGTTTCACGCGCGTCTGGACGCCGGACCGTCTGGCGGCTTAGGTCGCCCCATGTCGCACAACACCTTCGGCCATCTGTTTCGCGTGACGACCTGGGGCGAGAGCCACGGGCCGGCGATCGGCTGCGTCGTTGACGGCTGCCCGCCCCTGATCCCGCTGACCGAGGCTGACCTCCAGCCCTGGCTGGACCGGCGCAAGCCCGGCGGCAGCCGCTTCGTCACCCAGCGGCAGGAGAGCGACACGGCCCGCATCCTGTCCGGCGTGTTCGACGACGGAAACGGCCCGGTCACGACCGGTACGCCGATCGCCATCCAGATCGAAAACGAGGACGCCCGCTCGAAGGACTATGGCGAGATCGCCCGCGCCTTCCGGCCCGGCCACGCCGACTACACCTACCAGGCCAAATACGGCGTCCGCGACCATCGCGGCGGCGGACGCTCCTCGGCGCGAGAGACGGCCGTGCGGGTCGCGGCGGGGGCCGTAGCGCGCAGGATTCTGGGCGACGGCGTGCGCATCCGGGCCGGCGTGGTCCAGCTTGGCCCGCACCGGATCGCGCCCGAGGCGGTGGATTTCGACACCGTCCATGACAACGCCCTGTTCGCAGCGTCCGCGGCCGTCGTGCCGGCCTGGGAAGACTACCTCGACGGCGTTCGCAAGGCCGGCTCCTCGATCGGCGCGATCGTGGCGCTGGAGGTCACCGGCGTGCCTGCGGGCTGGGGCGCCCCTGTCTATGGCAAGCTCGACGCCGAACTTGCCGCGGCCATGATGTCGATCAATGCGGTCAAGGGCGTCGAGATCGGCGCTGGCTTCGGTTCGGCCGAACTCTCCGGCGAGGAAAACGCCGACCAGATGCGGATGGGCGACGACGGCCGTCCCATCTTCCTGAGCAACCACGCCGGCGGCGTTCTGGGCGGCATATCGACCGGCCAGCCGCTGATGGCCCGGATCGCCTTCAAGCCCACCTCCTCCATCCTGACGCCGCGCCAGACGATCACCCGCGACGGCGATGAGACCGATCTGCGCACCAAGGGGCGGCACGACCCCTGCGTCGCCCTGCGCGGCGTGCCCGTGGTGGAAGCGATGGCGGCCTGTGTTCTCGCCGACGCCATGCTGCGACATCGCGCCCAGATCGGCTGACCCCTTTTCAGCCACCAACACTGTTACTATATACGCGCCAGCGAGGTTCATAACCCTCGGATTCCCGGGAGCATCCCCATGATCGACGTCAGACCCTTCTCCAGCCTCGGCGGCGCGAACCACGGCTGGCTGAACGCCAAACACCACTTCTCCTTCGCCAACTACTATGACCCGAGCCGCATGAGCTGGGGCCGGCTGCGCGTCTGGAACGACGACGAGATCGCCGCCCAGTCCGGCTTCCCGCCCCACCCGCACAACGACATGGAAATCATCACCTACGTCCGGACCGGCGCGATCACCCATGAGGACTCCATGGGCAACCGCGGCCGCACCGGCGCCGGCGACGTGCAGGTGATGAGCGCGGGCACGGGCGTGCGTCACTCCGAGTTCAATCTGGAGAACGAGACCACCACCCTGTTCCAGATCTGGATCGAGGCCGACAAGCGCGGCGCGGCGCCCAGCTGGGGGGCCAAGGTGTTTCCGAAGAACGACCGGACCGGGAAGTTCTCGGTTCTGGCATCAGGTGACCCGTCCGACGACGCCCTGACCATCAACGCCGACGCCCGCGTGCTGGGCGCCACGCTGAACGCGGGCGAGAGCCTGACCTACAGCTTGGCCGAGGGCCGTCACGCCTATCTGGTCCCCGCCGTCGGCGAGGTCGAGGTCAATGGCGTGACGCTGAACGCCCGCGACGGCGCCGCGATCAAGGACGAGGCCGAGATCACGATCACGGCCAGGGCCGACGCCGAACTGGTGATGGTCGACAGCCTCTAGCACTCCAGCCTCGCCCCAGCGAAAAACCCCGCCCGGATCGCTCCGGGCGGGGTTCTTTTTGTCTGGTCCGACCGTCAGTGCGTCGCGACGACCGTGCCCGGATCCTGCACCGGCTGGGCGGCCGGCAGGGGGTCGGAAGCCTCATCCCATTCCACCGGCGTCAGCGTGCCGGTCAGGGCCCATTTCAGGGCCTCGTCGGCCGTCTTGATGGGGACGATCTCCAGCGCCGACTTCACATTGTCGGGCACGTCGGCGAGGTCCTTCTCGTTCTCTTCCGGGATCAGCACCGTCTTGATGCCCGAGCGGAGG